>DASVPJ010000024.1:0-40051 GCA_036382875.1 Mycobacteriales bacterium | reverse complement strand
ATCTCCGCGATGCTGCGCGCGGCGGACTCCGCCTTCGGCGTGCCCACGTCCGAGACGCCGTGGATGACCTGACGCTGCAGGTTCGACTCGTCGACCGTGTCGAAGTCGATGATGCCCAGCGTGCCCACCCCGGCCGCGGCCAGATACAGCAGCGCGGGCGAACCCAGGCCGCCGGCGCCGACGGCGAGAACCTTGGCGTTCTTCAGCCGCTTCTGACCCTCCATGCCGACGTCCGGGATGATCAGGTGACGCGAGTAGCGCCGGATCTCGTCCTTGTCGAGATCGGCGGCGGGCTCGACCAGCGGCGGCAGCGACGACACGGTGCTCCTCGGGGACGTTGGCTTCACTGGGGCAACCGCGGTCTGACGTTCCGGATTCCCCGGGCGGGAGGTTACCGGGCGCTCCCAGGGGGATGAATCCCTCAGTCACTGGATGGAGGGAACCTCGATGGGTCTCGACGACAAGCTCAAGAACGCCACCCAGGAGTGGACCGGCAAGGCGAAGGAGAACGTCGGTGACATCACCGGCGACGAGTCCATGCAGGCCGAAGGCAAGAAGGACGAGGCCATGGGCAACCTGAAGCAGGCCGGCGAGAAGGTCAAGGACGCCTTCAAGTAGGCATCTCTTTCGCAAGGGCAGTACCGACACAGCGAAGCCCCCGGGGCGCCGGGGGCTTCGTTGTGTCTTCTGTGCGTGGGGGGCCGGCCGGGGCCGGCCGGGGGGTCAGCCACCGGGGCGCCACCAGGGGCGGCGCTTCTCCTTCGGCTCCTCCTCCTGCTGGGCCTCGCGGACGTTCTCCCAGCCCCAGCCGGACTGCTCCCCCTCGGGCTGCTGCTGGTCGGCCGGCCAGGAGTCGAGCGGCACCTCGCCGGGGTCCTGCGCGGCGTCGCCGTCGGGGATGGGGGCCGCGGCCGCCGCGAACGCGGCGGTGGCGTCGTCGCCCGCGCGCTCGTCCTCGTCGGGGCGTTCGTCCTCGTCGTCGTCTTCGTCGTCTTCGTCGTCCTCGTCGTCCTCGTCGTCCTCGTCGTCTTCGACGGCGGCGGCCTCCGGCTCGGCGGCGGCGTCGTCGGTCTCGGCGGCGGCGTCGTCCCCCGCCGCCGTGCCGGGCATGGCCACGGCGTCGGACCAGGGGGCGTTCTCGGGCTCGTCGTCGCCGGGGCTCGTGGCGGGGTCGTCGGCCAGGCCGGGCACCACCATCTCGTCGGCGGGCTCCTCGTCCGCGTCGTCGGCCGCGTCCTCGGCAGGCTCGTCCGCCGCGTCGGCCGCGTCCGCGGCGGGCTCCTCGGCGGGCTCCTCGACGGGCTCGTCCGCCTCGTCCACCGCGTCCACCGCGTCCGCCGCGGCGGTCTCGGCCTCCGCCGCGTCCGCGGCCTCGTCCGCCGGCTCCTCGGCCACCGGGCCGCCGTCCTCCACCGCCGGGCTGTCGTCCCCGGTCGCGGTCGCGGCACCCGCCCACGGGGGCGTCGCGCCCGTCGAGGCGGGCGCCACCGGCGCCGCCGCCACCGGCTCGGGGGCGGGCGCCGTGGCGGGCGCCCCGCCACGCGGCCGCAGCAACGCCTCCGCGAGCGCCAGCACCGCCGCGTCGACCCGGTCGGCCAGCGCGCGCGAAGCCGTCTCGGCGTCGTTGCGCACCTCGGTCACCACGTCGTCCAGCCGCCGCCGGAGCTCGGCTACCTCGTCGCGGACCGTGCCGTCCACGCGG
The DNA here is from genome assembly GCA_036382875.1 of Mycobacteriales bacterium. Classification (GTDB taxonomy): domain Bacteria; phylum Actinomycetota; class Actinomycetes; order BP-191; family BP-191; genus BP-191. The sequence continues at coordinate 38,349 of DASVPJ010000024.1, read as the reverse complement.
TCGCGCAGCGCCCCGACCTCCTCGCGGACGTTGCCGGCGAGGCCCTCGACCCGCTCGCGCAGCGCGTCCACGTCCTGGCGGAACGTCCCGGCGAACGCCGACACCTCGTCCCGCACGCCGCCGACGACGCCGGCCATCTCGGCGGGCAGCCCGGCGACGTGCGCGCGCATGGCCTCGGCCGGCGCGGCGGCGCGGGTGGCCACCGTCTCCGGCAGCGCGCCGAGGACGTCGCGCTGCTGCGCGACGGACGCGACGAGGCCCTGGATCTGCTGGTGCTGGGTGTTGAGCAGCTCGGTGATGCGTTCGAGCTGCTGGCCGACGCCCTGCATGACCTGGGCACTGGCGCCGACGGCCCGCACCACGGCCTCGAGGCGTTCGCCGATCATCGTCGTGGACGAGCGCACCTCGGCACCGATGCCGGTCACCTCACCGCGCACGATCTCGAGCGTGTGCGCGCCCGCGGCCTGGCGCATCTCCTCCTGGAGCTGCGCGAGCGCCTGCCGGACCTCGGTCACGAGCGCGTGCATCTGCCGCGACTCGGCGACCTCCTCCTGGGCGCGCGCCAGCATCTCCTGGATGCGGTTGGAGATCCCGGGCGCCTCTCCCCCGCCGAGGTACGGCGGCGGCGGTTCGGGGCGCGAGCCGGAGAAGGGATCGGTCAACGGATGCTCCCGGGTCGTGGCGGACCTCCGGAGTATCGCGCCGTATCGCCGGTTACGGAGGCAGGCGCGCCAATTCGCCTAACGCTCGGCCGCGAGCGGCCACGGGTTCCGGCGGCAGCCGTAGAGGCTCTTGGTCTGCTGCATCATCACCGGCGCAAGCCCGCCGGCCCCGCAGGACCTGCGGTGGCCGTGCCCGAGCCCGTGCCCGACCTCGTGGTTGACCATGTAGATCCGGTACGACGCCAGGTCGCCGGTGTAGGACGCGGCGCCGTCGAACCAGCGCATCGCGTTGAGCATCGCGCGGGCGCCGTTCCAGCACGAGTAGATGCCGCCGGTGTCCAGCGGGCGGCACATCCGGTCCGTGGTGCGCGGGCTCGCCAGCGTGACGCGGAACGCCACGGGACCCGACGACACCCGCTGGAACGCCATCTCCGCCGCCCAGCCGCGCGGGTCGAACAGCACCGCCTCGACGCTCGCCGCGAACGCCTCCGGCGAGATCGCCAGACCCTGCTCCACCTCCACGATGAAGCGGCGCACCCGCCCGGTGCCGTGCACCGCCGACGAGCCCGCGGCGACGACGAGGTCGCCGGTCGAGGGGTACGTCCCGCGCGTCGGCCGCGGTGACACCGAGGGCTTCGGCGACGGGCTCGCCGGAACGCTGGGGCGGACCGTCGGCGACGGGCGCGGGGTCGCGGACGGCGGGCGGGTGCCGGCCGGCGCCGACGTCGCGGCGACGGAGCCGGGCGCGGAGCCGGCGGCGACGGTGTCGGGACCGTCGCCGGCGCGGTGCACGAGGACGTTCACGGCGGTCGCGAGCACGAGGAACAGCGGCAGCGCCCGGGACAGGAGCCTGCCGCGTCGCGTGAGGCGGACGCGGGGGGTCACGCCGACGCCCGCAGCCCTTCGGCGTCGTCGAGGAGCCGGCGTACGGCGTCGGCGACGACGTCGGGACGTTCGATCTGCGCGATGTGCCCGGCGTCGGGGACCCGGAGCAGCCGGCCGTTGCGCAGCCGCCTGACCGCGACCGGGCCGAGCGTCCGCGGCACGAGCCGGTCGTGGTCACCCCACACCACGAGCGTCGGCGCCACGACGCAGCCGAGCTGGCGCCAGAGGTTGCGGGACCCGGGCTCGAAGTACGACCGGACGAGCCCGCGCAGGCTCGCGGTGAGCGCCGTCGAGCTGTGCGGGAGGTGGCGCCGGCGGCGCAGCTCCTCGGCGGCCGCGGCGACCCGGTCGGGGTGGATGACCGAGACGTCGTAGGTGCACAGCGTCAGCACGTCGGTGGCGATCTTGTCCGCGCCGGCCCGGGCGCGCTCGCGGTTCACCAGGCCGGAGAGACCGGGGACGAGGAGCAGCGCGAGGCGGGGGTCGTTCTGGCGGCGCAGCCGGTACTGCGGCAGCGCGGGCGAGACCAGCGTCAGCGTGCGGACGAGCTCGGGGTGCTCCGCCGCGACGCGGATCGAGACGGCGCCGCCGAGGCTGTTGCCGAGCAGGTGGACCGGCCCGCCGAGCGTCCGGACGTAGGCGACGACCGCGTCGGCGTGCGTGTCGAGGGTGTAGCGGCCGCCGGCCGGCGCGTCGGACAGGCCGAAGCCCGGCAGGTCCGGCGCGTGGCCGTCGACGCGGTCGGCGAGCAGCGCCATGAGGTCGGTCCAGTTCGTGGACACGCCGCCGAGGCCGTGCACGAACACCGCCGGATCGGCGCCCGGGGTGCCCGCGTGGCGCACGAACAGCCGGTGCCCGGCCGCCTCGGCGAACGCCCCCGGCCACTCGGGCAGCGGCGGCTCGCCGGGGCCTGGGAGGACGGGTCGCGCCATGCCCCGAGGCTACCCGGCCGCGCGCTGGGCCGGGTGGCGACGTGCCGTTCACCCGTTCGGGTGACCCGAGGCCCGGGTGACCCGCCGATCCCTTTCAACGAACCCGGAGAACGCGAGGGAGAACGCCGTGATCAAGCAGCTCCGCCGGCTCGTGGCCGTCGCGGCGGCCACCGGCGCGCTCTCCGCGGCCGCCGTGCTGGTGCCGGCGCAGGCGGAGGCGTTCACGAGCGTGAACGGCGTGCGCCTGAACTCGTTCGAGGCCCGCATCACCTCGCTGATCAACGGCGCCCGCACGTCTCGCGGGCTCGTCCCGCTGACCGTGGCGTCGGGCACGACCGACCTGGCGCGCCGCTGGTCGATGAACCAGGCGGCCAAGAACCTGCTGTACCACAACCCGTCGCTGGTCTCGCAGATCGTGGGCTACGGCTCGTCGTCCTGGCGGCAGGTCGCGGAGAACGTCGGCCGCGGCTACGGCGCCGACTCGCTGTTCACCGCCTACATGAACTCCCCCGGCCACCGCGCCAACATCCTCGACCCCGACATGCGCTTCCTCGGCATCGGGTGGGTCGAGCGGCCGGACGGCTCCGGCTACAACACGCAGGTCTTCGTGGACTCGTACTCGTCGTCGTACGGCCGCTCCCGCGAGCCGGCCGCCGGCGCGCTCGGCGACAACCGCACGCCGACGTCGAACCTGAACATCGGGTCGTTCGAGAACGGCTGGGACCCGCGGGTCTTCGTCGGCCGGTCCGGCTACGGCGTCGCGGTGGCGGGTCCGTACTTCGAGGCGCCGGCGCTCGGTGACCAGGGGGTGCGGTTCTCGTTCCGCGAGACGGCGGTCTCGACCGGCGGCGGCGCGGAGATCCGGGTCCGGGACGCGCTGGACCTGCGCAACGCGCGGGCGCTGGCGGTGCGGCTGGCCGCGTCCAGCGGGTCGCACCGGGCGGTCACCGTCGACGTCACGCTGCGCCGCGAGCTCGGCTCCTCGATCCTGCTCGGCCGCGTCACGGTGCCGCACGGCGGCACGGTCAACGCGCTGCTGGCGATCCCGTCGAGCGCCCGGAACTTCCGCAACCTCGTCGGCTTCGCGGTCACCCGGTCCTCGATGGAGGCGCTGTCGTCGTCGCTGTCCGGGCGCTACGGCTCCGTCCGGGTCGCCGACGTCGTCGTGGTCGTCTAGAGCGCCAGCTCCTCGTAGCCGTCCTCGGTGACGAGGGTGGCCGGGCGCTGCCCCACCGCCGTCACGCTCTCGCCCTCGAGCAGCACGCCCGAGCACTCGGGGATGCCCAGCAGGTCCGTGCCGGGGGCGGCGTTGCGCAGCGCGTCCTCCCAGTCCGGCCGCGGGCCGGTCCAGTGCGGGACCACGGCGAAGTCGTCCACCAGCCCGATCCCCTCGCCCGTGGCGAACGGCTCCGGCAGCACGGTCACCGCGCAGAGCAGCATCGCCCCGGCGCTGGAGCCGGTGACGACCGTCGTCGGGTCGGCGGCCGCGTCGCTCAGCCGGGCGGCGAGCGGCCGGAGCGTCTGCTGGAGCCGGCGCGGGCTGCCGCCCGGGATCACCACGAGCGTCGCGTCGTTCAGGCGGTCCGGGCCGGCGCTGATGTCGGTCGCGCCGAGGCCGCGGTAGTAGGCGGTGGCGTTGGCGACCACGGTCGCCTCGTCGCGGCCGGGCGTGGCGGCGTACGGGAGGACGACGACCGGGCCGCCGCCGGCGCGTTCGAGCAGGTACGCGTCCATGTCGCGGCACGCGTCGGTGAGCTCGTTGCCGCCCTGCAGGCAGATCAGGCCCATGCGGGCGACGCTACTGGAGGAGCGCTCCGAGTCGCCGGTTGAGGCCGTCGAGCGTGGCGCGGATGACCGCCTGCCGTACGTCCTCGCGCACCACGGCCGCGCCGGTGAGCTTCTCGCTGCCGCTCGGGGTGACCAGCGTGACGCCGGCGACGACCGTGCGGTCGCGGCCGGTCTGCGTCACCTCGAGGTGGTCGAGCTCGAACCGCGCGCGCTCCTGGACCAGCGACTCCACCGCGCGCAGCGTGGCGAGCGCGACCGCGCGCTGCACGCCGCTCTGCGTCGCGGTGCCCTGCGCCTCGCCGACCGCGCTGCGGTCCTCGAAGCCGAGCGTCACGCTGGCCGAGATGTCCAGGCCGGACGAGACGAGGTGCATGCGCTGGATCGCCGGGCGGGTCTGCCGGTCGGAGCGGCGCGGGGGCAACTCGTCGGCGACCTCCGCGTCCTCCACGAGCTGGACGCGCTCCGCGTCGACGCCGAGGCCGAACCGTTCGCGCAGGAGTCGGCCGACCGACGTCGCGACCTGGACCTCGTCGAAGCCGGGCGCCAGGCCGAGGCGCAGCATGCCCATGCCGACGCCGTCGGCGTCGGGCTCCACGTCGGCGTCGGCGACCCCCGGCACGGCGCGCAGCGCCGCGACGATCTCGCCGTAGTCCGTTACCGTCACCGTGAGCCTTTCCGGGCTGGACTGGAGGAGGGCTTCGCCCTCTTGTGTCGGCACGCGCACGCCGCGGCTTGAGCGGGACGGGGTACGACCACGGAAGACGAAGAGGACCTGACGCCCGCCACCGACCCTCCCTTCATCGAGCCGCCACCGACGGCGACGTTGCTGGGGCGGATCTTCGCGCACCGGCGGGGTGCACGGACAGTCGTGTCCGCCCCGTTGGTCCGGGTCGACCCGGAAAGTCCCCCCGCGGAGGCCGCGCCGCCGGCTGCGGAGGGCGCGGAGAGGGACGGGCCGGAGGGCGCGGAGGGGGACGGGCCGGAGGTCGGGGCGGAGGCGGAGGTGCCGGTCCAGCCCGAGGCGCCGGCCGAGCCGGCGGGGCCGGTCGAGCCGGCGGGGCCGGTCGAGCCGGCGGGCGCCGGCGAGGCGGCCCACGGGGCCGGCGACGCCGGAGCGACGCGGTACTGCGCGATGTGCGGCGACCGCGTTCCGGCCGATCCCGACGGGCAGCGCTGCCACCTCGGCCACCGGCTGTCCCCCGCGCACGCCGAACCGCGCGGGCTGCTGCGGCGGCTGTTCGGCCGGCGCTAGGCGGAACGGCGCGAGGGCGCGGCCTTCTTGGCCGGCTTCGCGGCCTTCTTGGCGGCCGCCTTCTTCGCCGGCTTCTTCGCGGGCGCGGCCTTCTTCGCGGCGGACTTCTTCGCGGGCTTGGCCGGCTTGGCGTCGTCGTCGCCGAGCCGGCCCGCCTTGGCCGCGTCCACGCTGGCGCGCAGCGCCGCCATGAGGTCCACGACGGCACCGCCCTCGTCCGCGCGTGCGGGCGCCGCGACGAGCTCGTGCCCGGCGACCTTCGCCTCGATGACCTCCTCGAGCGCCTCGCGGTAGCGGTCGTGGTGCTCCATGGGGTCGAACTCGCCCGACAGGCTCTCGATGAGCGTGCCCGCCATGGCGAGCTCCTGCGAACGCACCTCGACGTCCTCGTCGAGGAACCCGAACGCCGCCTCGCGCACCTCGTCCGGCCAGAGCATGGTCTCCAGCACGAACACGCCGTCCCGCACGCGCACGGCGGCGAGCGCCTCGCGCTGGCGCAGCGCGACCTTCACCACCGCCACCTTGCCGGACTCCTCGAGCGCGCGGGCGAGCAGCACGTACGGCTTGATGCCGGCCTTCTCGGGCTCGAGGTAGTACGACTTGCTGAAGTAGATCGGGTCGAGCGACTCCATGGGGACGAACTGGACGACGTCGATCATCCGGTTCGTGGTGATCGGCACCGCGTCGAAGTCCTCGTCGGTGAGCACGACGATGCTGCCGTCGGACATCTCGTACCCCTTGGCGATGTCCGCGTACTGCACCTCCTTGCCACAGCTCGTACAGACGCGCTGGTAGCGGATGCGGCCGCCGTCCTCGCGGTGCACCTGGCGGAACGCGATGTCGCGCTCCTCGGTGGCGCTGTACAGCTTCACCGGGATGGACACCAGGCCGAACGAGATGGCGCCCTTCCAGATCGATCGCACGCGGCGGCCCCTTCGCACAGGCGGCGCTCGGGCATGCGCCGCGTGTCCTGATCATGGTCCTACCCGCGGCGTTCCCGGTCCACGCCACGCTACGGCGCGCGGGCGACCTGCCCGAACAGCCACCGCCCGCCGGCGCGGACGAGCGTGACCCGCCAGCGGCGCGGGCCGCTCTCCGGCCACCGGGCGACGGCGCGGCCGGAACGGTCGACGGCGGCGTAGCCGGCGGCCCGGTCGACGAGGAGGAGGTCGGCGCGGGTCGCGGTCGCGCGGGTGACGGCGAGCGAGACGAGCGTCACCCGGTGGCCGCGCAGGGCGAGGCCGTCGCGGGCCAGGTCGCGCAGGCGGCGTGCGTCGTCGGCGTGGCACGCGCAGCGCGGGTCGGCCCAGGCGCCGGGGTCGGCGCCGGCCGGGCGCGCGAACGCGGCCGCGCGCGTGGCGTCGAGGGCGGCGAGCGCCGCGCGGAGCTCGGCCGGAGTGGGCGGGGACGGCGCGGTCGCGGAGGCGGGCGCCGGCGCGGCGGGTGACGCGGCGGGCGGGGACGAGGCGGCGTTCGTCCACGTCGCGGCGGGCGGGGCCGGCGGCGGCGCGGCGGGGGACGCGGGGCTGAGCGACGCGGCGGGCACGGGCAGCGCGAGCGGCACCGGCGGCGGCGGCGCGAACAGCGCGCGGGCCAGCAGCAGGCCGGCGAGCAGCGCGACGGCGGCGGCGAGGAGGCGGGCGCGGTTCATGCGTCCAGGCTGCCGCGCGCGCAACCCCCGGAACGGACCGAACCGAATTCTGTGGAAAGCGGGGGCTACCCGCCTGTGGACGGCGTGGCGGCCGGCGTGGGCGACGTGGCCGGCGTGGCCGCCGGGCCGGGCTACGTGGGCGACGTGGCCGCCGGCGTGGGGGGCGCGGACGGGGCGAGCGCGGCCATCGTCGCCTCGAGCTCGGCGACGATCGCCGGCACCTCCCGCTGCCCGCTGAACAGGAACGCCACCGGCTCGTCGGCGCCCGCCGCGCGGAACGCGTCGAACCGTTCGCGCACGGACTCCGCGGACCCGGCGAGGCAGAGCGAGTCGACGAACTCGTCGGGCAACGACGCCGCCGCGCCCTTGCGGTCGCCCGCGTCCCACAGCGCCATCGCCTCGGCGCACACGTCGCCCCAGCCCTGGGTGCCGAACGCCCGGCGGTACGCCGGGACGATGACGTAGCCCATGACCTCGCGCCGCGCCCAGGCGCGGGCCGCGTCGACGTCGGAGGTGACGCAGACGCGGACGAAGACGGCGTTGCGCCGCGCCGCCCCGGCGGCACCCTCCGCGACGTGGGCGAGCGCCGCGGGGACCGACGAGACGCCGATCCAGTTGAGCAGCGCGCCGTCGGACTCCGCGCCGGCGAGGCGCAGCATGGCCGGGTTCAGCGCGCCGACCAGGATCGGCGGCGGCACGTCGGGCACCCGCAGCAGCAGCCGGTACCCGTCCACGGTGTAGAGCGGCGAGGAGTGCGAGACCTTCTCCCAGGTCAGCAGCCGGCGGACGATCGAGACGTACTCGCGCATCCGGTCGAGCAGGTGGTCGTACGGCACGCCGTTCCACCGCGACACGATGGTCTCGGACGAGACGCCGAGGCCGAGCGCAAAGCGCCCGCCGGACCAGTCCTGCAGCGTCGCCGCCGACTGCGCCATCAACGCCGGCGTCCGCGTGAAGATCGGCAGCACGCCGGTCGCCAGCTCGATCCGCGACGTCACGGACGCGCACGCCGCCAGCAGCCCGAACGCGTCGTTCGTCCCGGCCTCGGCGGCCCAGACGGTGTCGTAGCCGAGGCCCTCGGCCCGCCGCGCGACGTCGGCCAGGCCGGAGACCGGCAGCAGGAGGTTCAACGGCAGCGCCAGACCGGTCCGCGACATGGCGCCGATCTTGGCACGGCCCAAAGCGGGGTAGAGACGGCACGTGCCCGGCAAGCTCACGACCTACGAACGGATGCGCGACAAGCGCGCGACTCCGGAGCCGTTCGGCGCCAAGACGCGGAGGCCGCGCAGGAAGCAGCCGCGGTTCGTGGTCCAGGAGCACCACGCGACCGCGCTGCACTGGGACTTCCGCCTGGAACGCGACGGCGTGCTCGTCTCCTGGGCCGTCCCGAAGGGCCTGCCGGTCGACCCGAAGACCAACCACCTCGCGGTACACACCGAGGACCACCCGCTCGACTACTACGACTTCGAGGGCGAGATCCCGAAGGGCCAGTACGGCGGCGGCAAGGTCGTGCTGTGGGACCAGGGGACGTACGAGGTCGAGGAGTGGGAGGACCGCAAGGTCAAGGTCGTCCTGCACGGCAGGCGCGTCGAGGGCGAATACGTGCTGTTCCAGACGAACGGCAAGAACTGGATGATGCACCGCGTGTCGCCCCCCGCCGACCCGGACTACGTCGAGATGCCGGACAGCGTCGTCCCGATGCTCGCGAGCACCGGCTCGGCGCTGCCGGACCGGCCGGAGGAGTGGGCGTACGAGTTCAAGTGGGACGGCGTGCGCGCGATCGTCTACGTCGACGGCGGCCGCGCCCGGGCGCAGTCGCGCAACCTGCTCGACATCACCGGCTCGTACCCGGAGCTGGTCGAGCTCGGCAAGGCGGTCGGCTCGCGCCGGCTGGTGCTCGACGGCGAGCTCGTCGTCTTCGACGCCAACGGCCGCAGCGACTTCGGCCTGCTCCAGCAGCGCATGAAGCTCACCGGCGACGCGGTGCGGCGGGCGGCGAAGACGTACCCCGTGCACTACCTCGTCTTCGACGTGCTCTACGTCGACGGCCGCGACGTGACGAGGCTGCCGTACACCGAGCGCCGGGCGCTGCTCGACTCGCTCGGCCTGAACGGCCCGTCGTGGCAGACGCCGCCGTCGTTCCCCGGCGAGGGGGAGGCGGTGCGCAAGGCGTCGATCGAGAACGGGTTCGAGGGGATCATGGCCAAGCGCCTGGACTCCTGCTACTACCCCGGCAAGCGGGTCGACGCGTGGCGCAAGGTGAAGAACGTGCGTCGCCAGGAGCTGGTCGTCGGCGGCTGGACGAAGGGCGAGGGCGCGCGCGCCGGGCACCTCGGCAGCCTGCTCGTCGGCTACCACGACGAGACCGGGCTGCGGTACGCCGGCCACGTCGGCACCGGGTTCAACGCGAAGACGCTGCTCGACCTGGAGAAGACGCTCGAACCGCTGGCGCGCAAGGAGAGCCCGTTCGCGGACAAAGTCCCGACGGCGTACGCCAAGAAGTCGACGTACGTCGATCCGACGCTCGTGGTCGAGGTGGAGTTCACCGAATGGACCCGCGACGGCAAGCTGCGGCACCCCTCGTACAAGGGGCTGCGCTTCGACAAGGCGGCGACCGACGTGGTGCGTGAGGAGAACTGGTGAGCTCACCCCACGACGCCGCTCGCTGCGCTCGCGCCGCCGCGGGGGCCCCGAGATGAGCGCCAAGGTCGAGGTGGCGGTCGACGGGCGGCAGCTCACGCTGTCGAACCTCGACAAGGTCCTGTACCCGCAGGCGCACTTCACCAAGGCCGAGGTCATCGACTACTACTCGCGCATCGCGCCGGTCCTTCTCCCCCACCTCAAGGGACGGCCGCTGACGTTGAAGCGCTACCCGAACGGTGTCGACGCGCCGTTCTTCTTCGAGAAGCAGGCGCCGTCGCACCGCCCGAGCTGGATCAAGACGGTCCCGATCTACAGCGGCAGCAACGACCGCGACATCGACTACGTCGTCATCGACGGCGTGGCCGCGCTCGTCTGGGTGGCGAACCTGGCGGACCTCGAGCTGCACACCACGATGGCGCTGGCCAAGACGCCGCAGAAGCCGACGATGGTCGTCTTCGACCTCGATCCCGGCGCGCCGGCGGACCTGCACCAGTGCTGCATCGTGGGGATGCGGCTCAAGGAGCTGTTCGAGCGCAACGGCCTGGAGTCGTGGGCCAAGGTCTCCGGCAGCAAGGGCCTCCAGGTCTACGTGCCGCTCAACCAGGCGACGATGTCGTACGACGTCACGACGCCGTTCGCCCGCGACGTCGCGGTGCGGCTGGAGAAGGACGACCCGTCGCTCGTCGTCTCGAAGCAGAAGAAGGAGCTGCGGGTCGGCAAGGTCCTCGTCGACTGGAGCCAGAACGTCGACTCGAAGACGACCGTCTGCGTCTACTCGCTGCGCGCCAAGGCCCGGCCCACGGTGTCGATGCCGGTGACGTGGGACGAGGTCGAACGCTGCGCGGAGACCGGCGACAAGGACGCGATCACGTTCGACGCCGCGCAGGCGCTGGAGCGCGTGGCCGAGGTCGGCGACCTGTTCGCGCCGGTGCTGACCGTGAAGCAGAAGCTGCCGAAGACGCTGCGCTAGCTCCTAGCGGCAGGGCTGGTTCACCAGCGTGTCGCACTCCGGGTACGCCGCCACGACGCCGGTCGCCGGGATCGTGCCGACGACGAGCCGGCTCGGCGTGAGGCCGCCGGTGTGGACGGTGTTGAGCGCGGGCGTCGGGATCAGCGTGAACGCCCGCATCCCCGTCGCCGACGCCGGCGCTTCCACGGAGAGCCGCAGCCGGCTGCCCGCGCGGAACACGTGGCCCGCCGCGAACACCTCGACCCGCACCGGCGTCGGCGTCCCCGCGACCAGCGGCGCGACCGACGCGCGGGTGTGCGGGTGGACCGGCCGCAACGCCGTCGACGACGCGTCGAGCGCGCGGTGCGACGCGCGCAGCCAGCCGCGCTGCACGTAGGTCTCGCTGCCGTCGGCGCGCACCTCGGTCAGCGTCACCTGGAGGTCGGTGTCGGTCGCCGTCGAGGAGACCCACAGGTCCGCGCTCGCCGGGCCGAACAGCTCGACCGGGGCCGCGAACGCGTCCGTCGTGAACGACACGCCGTAGCCCGGCACGTGCCACGCGACGATCTCGGTGTCGTAGCCGGCGGAGGCGGCGTTGCCGGCGGGGAGCGGGTAGGCGTACGTCGCCGAGCCCGCCGCGACGGGCGCCGCCGGCGTGAGCCGGCCGTCGGCCGTGAGGTGGTACGTCGTCGCCGCCGGCGTCGGCCAGGCGGCGTGCGGCGTGACCCAGCGCGGTACGTACGACGGCGCCTGCAGCTCGTGCCAGACCTGCACGTGCGGCGTCGTCTCGAAGCCGTTCGCGACGCCGGCCACGAAGCGGTCGAAGAACCGCTCCTGCAGGTCGAGGAAGTCCGCCGCGGACGCGCTGACGCCGTGGTTGCCGTTGGTGACGACGTGCCAGGACGTGGCCGGGTCCAGCGCCTGGTAGGCGCCCGTGACGCGCGCGCTGACCTGCTCGTCCTGCCACGCCGACAGCGACAGCACGGGGACGTCGATGTCGCCGATCCGGTCGCTGAAGCTGCGCGCCCAGAACGGGTCCTCGGCGTACGGGTTCGCCGCCACCCGCTCCGCGACGACCTTGTCCGGCGGCTGGTGCCCGGCCGTGTACGCCAGGCAGCGCGGGTCGCCGTCGTCCTCGGCGACGACGAGCGCGTTGTCCTGGTACGACACCGCCTTCTGCAGCCCCGTCCACGCGCCGACGAAGCCGGCGTTGAGGATGCCGCCGGGGTACGCGACGTCCCGGTAGAAGTCCGACAGCGCCGCGCCGGGCGAGATGGCGCGCAGGTGCGGCGGGCGCAGCGCGGCGACCTTGAGGGAGAGGATCGCCGGCATCGAGATGCCCCACATGCCGACGTCGCCGGTCGACCAGGGCTGGCTCGCCGCCCACTCGACGACGTCGTGGCCGTCCTGCGCGTCGCGGTCGGAGAACGGGTCGAAGTCGCCGCCCGAGCAGCCGCTGCCGCGGGTGTTGACGCCGAGGACGGCGTAGCCCTTCGCCAGCATCCGCTCGCCGAGCTGCGTGGGGCCGCCGGCCGCCGGGTTGGTGCCGGCCGAGTAGCCGTCGTACTCCAGCACCGTCGGGAACGAGCCGGTGGCGCTCGGCAGGAACACGACGTACCGCAGCTCGGTGCCGTCGGCCATGGTCACGTACCCGGCGCGGTACGGCCACGTGGTCAGCGGCGGCGGCTCGGCGACGGCGGGCGCGACGAGGGCGGCGACGAGGGAGAGCACGGCGAGCAGGGCACGGCGCATGAGCGATACGACGTACGGGACGCCGGAAAGTCGCGCGTCACCGCGCGCGAGGCGGGTACGTCAGCCGGCATGAACCAGTCGTACTGGATCGCCTCGACGCCTGCCACCGACTACGCGCCCGCGCCCGCCGAGCTGGACGCCGACGTCGCCGTCCTCGGCGGCGGCATCGCCGGCCTCAACGCGGCCGCCGCGCTCCTCGACGCCGGCCGCACGGTCGTCGTGGTCGAGGCGGCGCGCATCCTCGAAGGCGTCACCGGCAACACGACCGCGAAGGTGACCGCGTCGCACGGGCAGATCTACGGGCACCTCGAACAGAAGTTCGGCGCCGAGAAGGCGCGGCTCTACGCCGACTCGCAGCAGGCCGCGATCGAGCACCTGGCCCGGGTCGTGGAGACCGACGGCGTCGACTGCGACTGGGTCCGTACCGAGTCCTACATCTACACCGAGGACGAGTCGGAGCTGCCGGCGCTGGAGCAGGAGGTCGAGGCGGCGGCGCGGGCCGGGCTGCCGGTGTCGCTGGTGCGCGACGTGCCGCTGCCGTACGACGTCGCCGGCGCGATCCGCTACGACGGTCAGGCGAGGTTCCACCCGCGGAAGTACCTGCTGCACCTGGCCGACCGCATCGTGGAGCGCGGCGGCACGATCCTGGAGGAGACCGTCGCGCTCGACGTGGACGAGGGCGACCCGTGCGTCGTCACGACCAACCGCGGCGTCCTGCGCGCGCGGGACGTCGTCGTCGCGACACACATCCCGTTCCTCGACCGCGGGATGTTCTTCGCCCGGCAGTTCCCGATGCGCGACTACGTCGTGGCGGCGCGACTGGAGCAGCCGTTGGACGGCATGTACCTGAGCACCGAGCAGCCCACGCACTCGATCCGCGTCACCGAGGACGGCGACGCGACGCTGCTCATCGTCGGCGGCGAGGGGCACACGACCGGCCGCGAGGAGGACGGCGAGGCGCGGTACGAGCGGCTGGAGCAGTGGACCCGCGAACGCTTCGGCGTCACGGAGTTCACGCACCGGTGGTCCACGCAGGACTACACCTCGCTCGACCGGGTGCCGTACGTCGGGCGGTTCCACGCCGGCGCGCGGCGGCTGTGGGTGGCGACGGCGTTCGGCGCCTGGGGCATGACCAACGGCGTCATGTCCGGCCTGCTGCTCGCCGACCTGATCACCGGCCGCGACAACCCGTGGGCCGACCTCTACGACGCCACCCGGACCGGGCCGGTCACGTCGAGCGTGCCGAAGTTCGTGAAGGAGAACGTCGCCGTCGCCAAGCACCTCGTCTCCGGCTACGCGACGCCCGGCGACGTGAAGTCCGCCGACGAGCTCGGCCCCGGCGAGGCCGCGGTGATCCGGCACGGGCTCACCAAGCACGCGACGTACCGCGACGAGGACGGCACGCTGCACGAGGTGTCCGCGCGCTGCACGCACCTCGGCTGCATCGTCGGCTGGAACTCCGGGGAGCGGACGTGGGACTGCCCGTGCCACGGCTCGCGGTTCGACGTGGACGGCAACGTGCTGCAGGGACCGGCGGTGCGGCCGTTGGAGCGCGTTCAGCCCGACAGCAGCGCGCCCAGCGGCGACTGATCGAACGCGTCCAGCAGCGCCGCCGCGTCGGCGTAGACCTCGACCGCGCCGGCCTCGCGCAGCACCGCCTCGGGCACGCCCCCGGTCAGGACGGCCACGCACGCGAGCCCGGCCTTCGCGGCCGCCTCGACGTCCCAGCGGGTGTCCCCCACGACGACGACGTTCGCGGGGTCGAGGCCGGTCTTCTCCATCGCGGTCCGGAAGATGTCCGGCGCCGGCTTCGCCTCCTCGACGTCGGCGCTCGAGGTGATCTCCGAGATCGCGTCGTCGCAGTCGAGCGTGCGGCGCAGCGCTTCGACCTCCTCCTCGGTCGCGCTCGTCGCGAGGACCGCCTCGCCGCCGCGGCGGCGTACCTCCCGCACCAGGTCCACGGCGCCGCGGAACGGCCGCAGCCACGGCCACTGCGCGCGGTACGCCTCGGCGTGCGCCTTCGTCAACGGCTCCTGGTCGACGTCCGCGCCGAGCAGCGTCTCCAGCAAGAGCCCGGCGCCCATGCCGACGCCGCGGTGCACGTCCGCGCCGGTCACCTCGTCGAAGCCGTTGCGGCGCAACGCCTCCAGCCACGCGGCGACGTGCAGGTAGTTGCTGTCGACCAGCGTTCCGTCGACGTCGAAGAGCACTCCGCGGCGCGTCATGGCGCGCGGCATACCCGCGCCCCACGCGGGTACGCCGCTGGTCAGGACGAACGGCGAGGAGGACCGCATGGCGACGACGGCGACCGGGGTTCCGGCGACCGAGCTCGACGACTCCGCCCTGGAGCGCGAGCTCGAGCACCTGCACGAGACGCGGCACGAGACGTTCATGAACGCCGCGGCGGACGCCCTCGAGGTGCACACCGAGCGGATGATCGAGCTGGAGCAGGAGTACGCGCGCCGGTTCCCGCAGCGGACGGCGCCGGACCAGCTCCGGACCCGCGAGGGCAGCCGCGAGATGGACGGCCGCGGCTAGCCGCCCGCACCGCGTTCTTCCGAGAGCCGCCCGGCCCCTGTGGACGGGCGGCTCTCGCATGTCCACAGATCGTCGCGGGGCCGTTGCGGCGGGCGGTGCCGGCCGCGTAGACGATGGCGGATGGAGGACGTCCGCCGCGCGCTCGACGCGGCCACCCGGTGGCTGCGCGCCCCGCCCGAGGAGCGGGCCGCGGTGCGGCGTTACCAGTCGCTGGCCGGCTCCGGCGAGCGGCTCAACGCGCTGCTCTACGTCGGGACGCCGCTCGACGGCGTGCTGTACGACGTGGCGATGCGGCTCGACGCGCTGCTGGAGCGGGCGTCGTTGCCGGTGGACGTCGTCGCCTGGCGCGGCGTGGGAGACATCGACGAGGTCGTGCCGCCGCTGGACGGCGAGGTGCTGGCCAGGGCGGCGTTCCTGTCGGCGACGCTGGACGAGGGCATCGCGCGCCGGGACTTCGCCGTCGGGCCGCGGCCGGCGCTGCTGCGCCTCGCCCTGCACCGTGGCGTTCCGGCGCTCTGGGTGCCGCCGGTCGGGCGGCGTGATCTGGCCTACGAGCAGGAGCTGCTCCTCCCACGTGCTACACCGGTGCGGTACGGCAGGCGCACACTGGACGGGGACGTGACGATCGTGTGGTGCGAGGTGATGACGTGAGCCGGTTCGTCGAGTACCCGGGCGACTCGGTGCCGTTGGGGACGTACATCCCGCCGCTCACCGTGCCCGAGCTGCTCAAGCGGATGGAGCTCACCGAGGCGGCGCGCGAGCACCAGCAGGCGGCGATCGACGCGTGGCTGTCGTGCCACGAGCCGCCGCCGCTGCTGCGCTACGGCCTCACGCGGGACGGGTTCCTGCCGTCCGGCGAGGAGGCCCCGGTCTAGAAGAGCGCCCTACGACTTCTTGCGGTCGACGGCGCGCTGGAGCTGGGCCTTGTTCATCGAGGAGCGGCCCTCGATGTTCATGTTCTTGGCCTCGTTGTAGAGCTGCTCCTTCGTCCGGCCGCCCTCGCCCTTGTGCGAACGCAGCCCGCCGCGCCGCGACGACGAGATGTCGTCCGTCGACGTGCGGCTCGCGGTCTTCGCCTCGCCGGCCCGCGCGCGCTCCTTGTTGACGGTGCGCGCCGCGATCTCCTCGGCCTTGCCCTCCGGCTTGCCGCGGTCGAGCAGGCCCTCCTTGATGTGCTCGTACTGCCGCTCGCGCTTGTCGCTCCACGCCCTCGGCATCCCGGCCACCTCCCAGGTTGGTCACGCGGAGGCGTACCCGGCAAGATCGGCGGGCACACAGCGCCTTGAGGAGGCAACCCATGACCGAGACGAACGTCCCCGCGTCCGGCGCGGAGCCGGAGGTGGGCCTCGAGGTGCCCGAGGCCGACGCGGTCGAGCAGGCGCAGGGCGAGAACGTCGACGTGACGCCCGCCACCGTGCGCTCGATCCCCGACGACGTGCCGGTCGCCGACGCCCTGGAGCAGTCGTACGAGGTCGACCTGGACGAGGACTACTGAGGCAGGTCCTCCAACGGCGTCGCCACCTCGTCCAGCGCGGCGACGACGAGCGCGACGGCGAGCACCGCGATCAGCGCGCCCGGCAGGCCGCGGATCTCCAGGCCGGCGAAGCCGGCCGCGACGGTGAGGAACGGCCCGAGCCGCATCGTGCGGTTCTCCACGCGCGGCTGGAGCACGAGGTCCTCGAAGAGCTGGTACGCCAGGAACACCAGCGCCAGCACGAGCCCGTGCCAGGGTGACGCGACGGTCGCCAGAACGATGATCGGCGCGGCGCCGACGACGGCGCCGATGACCGGGACGAGGTCCCACAGCCCGACCCACAACGCGAGCGGCGCCGCGCCGGGCACGCCCGCGGCGTACGCCGCGCCGTACGCCACCCACGCGGCGAGCAGCGCGAGCAGCAACGACCCCCTGGCGTAGCCGAACGCCCGCTCGTACGCCACCAGGCCGACCCGCGCGACGCGCCGGCGGCGGCGCTCGTCGGAGATCTGCGCGAGGCCGGCGGTGGCGAGCCGGTGCCCGTGCGCCAGCAGGAACAGCGTCAGCACGCTGGTCGTGAGGAACGCGACGCCGCGCGTCGCGGCGGCGCGCAGCGCGTCGGCGGTCGAGCCGCCGCGCAGCCGTGCGGGCAGCTCGGCCATGAACGTCTCGGTGCGCTCGCGCAGCTTCAGCGTCGTCGCGACCTCGCCGAACCGCTCGGAGCGTTCGATGCGCTCGGCGGCCTCGGGCGCGGCGCGCTGGAGCCGGTCGGTGCCGAGCCGCACGTCGTCCACGACGCGGTACGTCGAGACGCCGATGACCACGAGCGCGACGGCCGCGAGCAGCAGCACCGCGCGGCCGCGCGACCAGCCGCGGCGGACCAGCCGGCGCACGCCGTCGTCCAGCAGCCCGGCCGTCGCGGCGGCGACGAGCATCCAGCCGAGGACGCGCTCGGCGGCGGCGGCCATCCGCAGGGCGAGCAGCGTGAGCCCGACGAGGGCGACGAAGAGGACCACGGAGCGGGTGCTGACACGCAGCCGCTCGACGCGCGCGGGTGACGGCTCCGGCGCTGCCATGCCCGCTACCGTAGCCGCATGCCGCCCCGGCGGAACGCAGCCACGGCCGAGCCGACGACGCGCCGCGTCGACCTCGACGTGCGGACGATGCTGGCGTTCTGCGGGGCGTTCGTCGGCCTCGTCGCGGTGACCGCGCTGGTGCGCGGGGCGCCGCGCACGATGACCGCGCTCGCCGTCGGCGGGCTGCTGGCGCTGGCGCTGAACCCGCTCGTCGAGCTGGCCGAGCGGCGGCTCCGGCTGGGGCGGCCGTTCGCGGTCGGCTTCGTCTTCGCGGCGTTCGCGGTCGTCGTGACGGGGCTCGGCATCGTGCTGATCCCCCCGGCGGTCGAGCAGGCGGAACGGCTCCGCGAGGACCTGCCGCGGGTGGTCGGCCAGCTCGGCGACCTGCCGGTCGTCGGCTCGAAGCTGCGGGACGCCGGCGTTCCCGACCGCGTCCTGCGCACGGTGCGTTCGATCCCCGAACGCCTCTCCGGCGACCTGACGCCGGTGGCCGGGGTCGCCGAGTCCGCGGCCAACGCGCTCGGCGCCGCGCTCGTCGTCGTGCTGTTCGCGGTCGGGCTGCTGGTGGACGGGCCGCGGCTCATCGCGCAGGGCCGCCGCCTGGTGCCCGAACGCGGCCGCCCCAACGCCGACCGGATCGGCCGGCTCATGTACGCCGCCGTCGGCCGCTACGTCGCCGGCTCGATCACCGTCGCGCTCACCGCCGGGCTCGCGACGCTCGTCGCGGGGCTGGTGCTGGGGGTGCCGCTGACGCCGCTGCTCGCGGCGAACGTCATGGTGTTCGACCTGGTGCCGCAGATCGGCGGGGCGGCGGGCGGCATCCCGTTCGTCGTCATGGGCTTCACGCACAGCGCGACGACCGGCGTGCTGTGCGCGGTGTTCTTCATGCTGTACCTGCAGTTCGAGAACAACATCCTGTCGCCGCTCGTCGTGGGCCAGGCGGTCAAGCTCTCGCCGCCCGCGACGATGGCCGCCGCGCTGGTCGGCGTCGCGGCCGGCGGCGTCGTCGGCGCGCTGTGCGCGGTGCCGTTCGTCGGGGCCATGAAGATCGTCTACCTGGAGCTGCGCGGCACCTCCACGGAGCAGGAGGAGGCCAGGAAGGGGCCGCCGTTGCTCACCCGCCTCCTCGGGCGCTTCCGCAAGCGGTAGCAGGAACGGCGCGCGGGCCGTCGAACGCTGGGCAGAACTTCCGCCAGTTCCGACCCAGGAGCCCAGACATGCGCGCTCGCGCCCTGCTCGTCACCACGAGCCTGCTCGTCACCGGCCTCGGCACCGTCGCCGCCGAGGCCGCGAAGACGCCGCCGACCTGCAACATGGCCGTCGACACGACCGGCGACACCAACAACGACCTCGAGGGCGCGCCGGTCTTCCCGGCCGACTCCGGGCTCGACCTCGTCGGTGGCGACGTCGCGACCAACGCCAAGAACATCACCGCGGTCATCCGCCTCGCGGACGAGCCGGGCGACGCGACGGTCTACGTCAAGCGCTACATCGCGCAGTTCAAGGTGGCCGGCCAGGCGAACCCGATGATCCTCGCCGCCGCCGTGACGGCGACGGGCACGACGTACAGCTTCGGCTGGTACGGCGACTCGGCCACCGGCACCGGCTACAACTACGCGGCCACCGAGGCGACCGGCTCGATCGAGGGCAAGATCATCACGATCACCGCCGCGCTCGCCGACGTGGCCGCGACGCCGGAGCTCGGGCCGGTGAAGAAGGGCTCCAAGATCAACGCCCTCACCCTCACCGCGAACCGCCGCCTCCCCGCCGTCACCCAGGCGCCCGGCATCGTGTACCCGGCCGACGAGGCGCTCGGCAAGGGCATCTACTACGCCGGCAACGCGTCCTGCGTGAAGGTCCCCGCGTAACCGTCGCTCGCAGCGGGAAGGGTCGTCCTCCGGGACGGCCCTTCCTGCGTTCCCGGACCCAGGAGAACGCCATGCTCGCCCGCCTCGCCACCGTCGCCACGGTCACCGCGGCGGCGGTCGTCGCCGCACCCGCGACGTCGAACGCGTTCATCGTCGAGAACTGCTCGACCAAGAACGGCACCTGCGTCACGACGGCGCCGTACACCGTCGCGCCGGGCACCCCCGCGCTCGGCCCGGTCGGCGCCGAGCACGCGGTGGTCGCCGGGCCGCGGCTGTGCGACACGGGCGGCGGCGGCTGCGTCGAGACGTACCTGCTGCTGCCGGGCGCCTGGGTGTCGACGACCCAGGGCACCCTCGTGTCGGTGACCGTGCCGTCGTTCGGCGTCGACCTGCGCTCGACCCCGACCGTCTACTACGGCGTCCCCGCGGTCGACGCGTCGGGCACGCTCGACGGCACCGCGCGGGTGAGCGTCGCGGTCCCGCTGGTGCCGGTGCTCACCAGCGCCGACGGCGCCGCGCTGTGCCCGAACAACGTCGCGAGCCCGCTCGAGGCCGTGCGGGTCTCCGACTGCTACGTGCTGGTCGACGTCGAGGTGCTGTGACGGTCTACCCGGCCGCGGCGGCGACGGCGCGCGAGATGACCAGCCGCTGGATCTCCGAGGTGCCCTCGAAGATCGTGTAGATCTTCGAGTCCCGGTGCCACTTCTCGACCGGGTAGTCCTTCACGTAGCCGTAGCCGCCGAGGATCTGGATCGCCTCGTCGGTGACCTTGACGGCGACCTCGCCGGCCTTGAGCTTCGACATCGAGCCCTCGGCCTGCTTGAACGGCACCCCCGCGCGGCCCATCCACGCGGCGCGCCAGACGAGCAGCCGGGCGCAGTCGATCTCCATCGCCATGTCGGCGAGCTTGAACGCGATGCCCTGGTTGCTGACGATCGGCTTGCCGAACGCGATGCGCTCCTTCGCGTAGTCGCGGGAGAACTCGAACGCCGCCCGCGCGATGCCCAGCGCCTGCGCGCCGACCAGCGGCCGCGTCGCCTCGAACGTCGACAGGGCGCCCGACTTCCGGGTCGACTGGCCGGTCTTCGCCGACTCCATCTTGCGGTTCAGCACGTCCTCGCCGCCGAGCAGGCACTCGTCGGGGACGAAGCAGTCGGTCAGCACGACCTCGGCGGTGTGCGAGGCGCGGATGCCGAGCTTCTTCTCCTTCTTGCCCTGGGACAGGCCCGGCGTGTTCGGCGGGATGACGAACGTCGCCTGGCCCTTGTGCCCGAGGGTCGGGTCGACGGTCGCGACGACGACGTGCACGTCGGCGATGCCGCCGTTCGTGATGAACACCTTGGTGCCGTTGAGGACCCAGCCGCCCTCGACCTTCTCGGCCTTGGTACGCAGCGAGGAGACGTCGGACCCGGCGCCCGGCTCGGTCACGCCGAACGCGCCGAGGGCGAGCGAGCCGTCCTCCTTCTCGAACATCCGCGGCGCCCACTTGCCGAACTGCTCGGGCGTGCCCGAGCCGGCCAGGCCGGCCAGCGCGAGGCCGGTGCCGAAGATCGCCAGCGCGATGCCGGCGCAGCCCCAGGTCATCTCCTCGGACACGATCGCGGAGGTGAGGCCGGACTCGTCGGCGCCGGCCATCTGGTAGTACTCCAGGCCGTACAGGCCGACCTCGCGCGCCTTCTCCACGACGGGCCACGGGAAGTCCTCGGACTCGTCGTACTGGGACGCGACCGGCCGGATCTCCTTCTCCGCGAACTCGTGCGCCCACTTCTGGGTCGCGATCTGCTCCTCGGTGAGGTTGAGCGAGAAGGGCACGGCAGTACCTCCGGGTCGGCTGTACGCGAAATGTTACTGACGAGTAGCATCGGACGCCAGACGACCGGACCGAACGGAGCGAGCGTGCCGCGACCGCAGAGTGGCGCCGGGCCCAGGCCCGCAGTGCCCGCGAAGCGCGCGGCCTCCCCGCGCGGCGGCCGGCTCCCCCGCACCGCGCGCCGCGCGCAGCTCCTCGCGGCGGCCCGCGAGATCTTCGTGCAGCAGGGCTACCACGCCGCCTCGATGGACGACATCGCCGAGCACGCGGGCGTCAGCAAGCCGGTGCTCTACCAGCACTTCCCGTCGAAGCTGGAGCTCTACCTGGCGCTGCTGGACGAGACGGTCGAGGACCTCGAACGCCGCGTGCGCGACGCGATCGAGTCCACGACCGACAACCGCGCGCGGGTGCGCGGCGCCATCACGACGTACTTCGACTTCGTCGACTCCGACGGCGCGGCGTACCGGCTCGTCTTCGAGTCCGACCTGCGCAACGAGCCGGCCGTCCGCGAGCGCGTGGAGAAGGCGCTCGACTCGGTCGTCGTGGCGATCGCGGACACGATCGCGGCCGGCACCGGCGTGGACGCGGCGGAGGCGCGGCTGCTGTCGGTCGGGCTCGCCGGGCTGGCCGAGGTGTCGGCCCGCTGGTGGCTGCAGTCCGGCGGCTCCGTGCCGAAGGACCGCGCGGTGGAGCTGCTCGTCTCGCTGGCGTGGCGGGGGCTGGCCAAGACCCGCTGACGCCGGTTCGCGCAGGGCGTAGGGCGCGGGGGCGCGCGGGGGACGGCGTTCGGGTTAGCCTCGGCGCAACGGAACGCGTCCCGCGGAGGAGTCCCAGGTGGAGGTCAAGATCGGCGTGCTGTACGCGCCGCGTGAGCTGCTCGTCGAGACCGACACGTCGGCCGAGGAGATCGAGAAGGCGCTGGCCAAGTCGATCGTCGACGGCGGCATCTTCAGCCTGGTGGACAACAAGGGCAGTCGCGTCGTCGTGCCGGTCGACAAGCTGGCGTACCTGGAGATCGCCGAGCCGGACGATCGACGTGTGGGGTTCGGAAGGCTCTAGACGCGGGAACACCACTCTCCGAGACGGACGGACTACCCTCGGAGGCGGACTGTGATCGGCTACATCCTTCTGCTCGTCGTGGCGGGCCTCATCCTCGGCGCCCTCGCGCGCCTGCTGGTGCCGGGCCGCGACTCCATGAGCATCGGCGCGACGATCCTGCTCGGCATCGTCGGCTCCATCGTCGGCGGCGTCATCGGCCGCCTCCTGTTCGACGACCAGACCCCGGGCTTCTTCCTCGCCCTGGTGACGACGATCGGCCTGCTGCTCCTCATGCGCCGCACCGGCGTAGGCCGCCGCAACACCATCTAGCGAGAGCGATCCCGCGCCTCACGCGCACGCGGACAGTGAGTGCCGGCGCCCCTCGACGGGGCGCCGGCGCTCGCATGTCAGGGGGGCCACACAGGGCGGACCGGTCCGGGTGGCCGGGTGAGCGACTAAAGCGACGCAGGAGCCCTAGCGAACCCGGCCACCCGGGGCCGGCCGCCCAGAGGGTTCAGGTGTAGTCGCGGTGGTACTCGACCTCGCCGTCGGCGTTGACCGAGAGGATCGAGCAGCGGCGCAGGTTGGTCGCCCGACGCGTCGGCTGGTCGTACGACAAGAGCCACTCGACCGCCACCGCGTCCCCGCCATCGATCACCCGGGTCTCGGTGATCTCGATGTTCGGCCGCGCGGTGAGGAAGTCGTCGAGGTAGCCGCGGATCATCTCCCGGCCCTCGTGCGGCGGGTTGAGCGCTTCGAGGTACACGCCGTCGGCCGCGTAGACGTCGAGGAGCGACTCGGAGTCGGCCGTCACCCACGCCTCGCGGACCTTCTTCCACGCGTCGTACGCGCGCCCCATGCCGTCCCTCTCTCCGCCAGCGAAGTTCGCGGCGATGCTATCGGATCAGCCGGAGAGTCCGAGCGCGGCCATCCGCTCCGAGTGCCGGTCGGTGATGCGGGCGAACATCCGGCCGATCTCGGCGAGGTCGCCGCTCTCCACGATGAGGTTCGCGAGGGCGTCGCGGCGCACCGCGACCTTCTGCGCCTGGGTCAGCGCCTCGCCGACGAGGCGGCGGGCCCACAGCGCGAGCCGGCCGGCGATCGACGGGTCGGCCTCGATCGCCGCCCGCACCCGGACGACCGCGAACGCCGAGTGCCCGGTGTCCGCGAGCACCTCCAGCACGAAGTCACGGGTGCCGGGGTCGAGCACGGTCGCGACCTCCCGGTAGAAGTCGGCGGCGAGCCCGTCGCCCACGTACGCCTTGATCAGCCCCTCCAGCCAGTCGCTCGGGGCGGTCATCTCGTGGAACTCGTCGAGCACGTCGACGAACGGCGCCATCGCCTCCTCGGGGTCCACCCCGACCGACGCCAGCCGCTCCACCAGGCGCTCGTAGTGGTGGAACTCCGCGACCGCCATCGCGGCGAGCTCCGCCTTGTCGGTCAGCGTCGGCGCGAGCCGCGAGTCGGTGGCGAGGCGTTCGAACGCCGTCAGCTCGCCGTAGGCGAGGGCACCGAGCAGCTCGACGACGGCCTCGGAGTTCAGGTCGGACACGCGACGGAGGCTACCCGCGGAACACGATCCCGGTGGTCTCGCGCACCTGGCGGTCGGTTGCGAAGTACGCGTCCTCGTCCGGCCGGGCCGGCTGCGGCCTCTTGCCGAGCAGCACGTCCTTGGCCAGCGTCACGGCGGGCTGGTCGAGGGCGCCGTAGCCGATGAGCAGGTAGCCGGGCACCGCCTCCGGCACGAGCGACCACTCGACGGGCAGCGGGTTGTACGGCGCGCCGGAGGTGCACGGCGGGCCGTCCTCCTCCTGCTTGCCCGGCCGGCGGCTGGCCACCGAGAGGACCAGCGACTTCCACTCGGCCATCGTCAGCACGCCGTCCGCGAGCGGCCCGCTCCGCACCAGCCCCCGCCTGCCGGAGGCCACGACGCCGCCGGCCCGCACGCCGGTGCGCCCGTCGCGCAGGATCGTCCGCGCGTGCAGCAGCACCTGCGCCGCGCCGCCGGCGACGTACGGCGTCGCGGCCGACGTGCCGCTGCCGACCTCGTCGCCGGACTCGCTGACGTGCCGGTGCAGCGCGGCGCGCGACGAGCAGGCGTCGGCGACGAGGTGCGGCGGGAAGCCCGGCCACGTGGTGACGTAGCCCGAGTCGTGCCCGCCGACGATGATCGCGCTCGGCCCGAGGTGCGGCGACAGCGGCGTCGGGTGCCCGACGGCGCCGCCGCGGAACGCCGCGCCGTTGCCGGACGCCCAGAACGCCAGGTGCTTCTTCGCGGTCTCCTCGACGGCGTTGTCGAGGTCCTTGTTCGCGGCGAGCAGCCCGGTCTGCCCGGTCGGGTCGAACAGCGGCGCGATCGGCCCCCACGAGTTGGACTGCAGGTCGATCCACGAGGCGTTGTTCGCGGCCCAGCGGATCGCGTCGATCGGCGCCTGGTCGGAGCCGCCGGGGCTCACCAGGCTGACGCTGCTCGGCATCTCGACGGCGACGATCCGGCAGGTGCGGCAGGCGCCGTACGTCCCCGAGGCGGCGCGCGACGCGGTCATCGTGCCGTGGCCGCCGTCGTCGAGGATCGGCAGGTTCGTCGGCTGGTCGGCGTCGCAGTCGTTCTTCGGCACGGGGAAGAACGAGATGCCGCCGACGATGCGCGTGCCCGGGATCCAGTAGAGCTTGCCGGGCTGGACGGCGTTCCAGACCTGGCAGTCGGCGCGGACCGCGGCCCAGTAGTCCTTCATGCCGAGGTGCAGCCGCAGCGCGGGCGCGTCCTTCGGGAAGCCGGGCAGGTACGTCGACGGGTGCCGGTACGCCAGCGGCGACGTGTCGCGGAACACCACGTGGTACGGGTTGATGCCGGTGTCGACCACGGCGACGACGGCGTTCGGGCGCGGCGGCGGGGCGGCGACCGCGGGGGCGGCGGCCACCGAGGCGGCGACGAGGGCGGCGGCGAGCAGGACGCGCATCACGGACCCCTGTAAACGGTGTGCAGCACGTCGCGCGCGGCACGGTCGGCGGAGAAGAACGTGTCGGCCTGCGACCGGTCGGGCACAGGGGTGGAGCCGTCGAGGACGCGGCGGCCGAGGGCCACCGCGGCGCGGTCGACGGCGCCGTATCCGATGAACAGGTACTCCGGCGCACCGTCCGGCACCTGCCGCCACTCGACGGGAACCGGCGCGTACGGCGGCGGCACCGTCGGGCACGGCGGCCCGTCCTCCGGCTGGGCGGCGGGCCGCGTCGACGCGGTGTGGAACACCACGGCGCGCCACTCGTCGTTCGTCAGCACGCCGTCGGCGAGCGGGCCGCTGGACAGCCGGCGGCCGCGCACCACGGCGCCGTCGCGGACGCCGGTCCGCGTGTCGCCCGCCGCGCGGCGCGCGTGCAGCAGCATCGACAGCGCTCCCCCGGCGGCGTACGGCGTCGCGGCCGACGTGCCGCCGCCCGCGCGCTCGTCCCAGCCGGTGGTCGTCATCGGCACCGGCGCCCACGAGTCGCAGCCGTCGGCGACGACGTGCGGGAGCTGCCCCGACCACAGCGTCGGGTGGCCGGAGTCCTGGGCGCCGACCCGGATCGCCGACGGCGTGTAGTGCCCGCCCACGGTCGGCGTGCCGACGACGCCGGCGAAGTTGGCGACGCCGTTGCCGGTGGCCCAGAACGACAGGTGCGTCCGCGCCGCGTCCTCGACCGTGCGGGCCAGCGACGGGTGCTCGAAGAACAGCCCGCCCTCGCCGGTCGCGTCGGGCACCGGCAGCACGCCCCACGAGTCGGACTGCGCGTCGATCCAGTGCGCGTTGGCGGCGGCCCAGGCGACGGAGCGTTCGGAGGACTCGGCCGCGTCCTTCGTGTTGACCAGGCCGAAGGCGGTCTGCATCTGCACCGACACGACCCGGCACTCGGGGCAGGCGCCGTACCGGGCGCCGGCCGCGCGCGCGGCGGTCATCGTGCCGTGGCCCATCCCGTCGAGCACGTGCCCGGCCGGCTGCTCGGCCTCGCAGTCGAACGCCGCCCGCAGCAGGTCGAACGAGATCGCGCCGACGATGCGCGTGCCGGGGAACCAGTAGAGCCGCCCGGGCCGGACCTCGGACCAGACGCGCGCGCAGTCGCGGCGCACCGCGGTCCAGTAGTCCGGCGCGTCGAGCGTGACCGGCAGCGCGACCGCGTCCCGCGGGTAGCCGGGCAGGTACGTCGACGGGTGCCGGTAGGCGAGCGGCGAGGTGTCCCGGAACGCCTCGTGGTACGGGTTGATGCCCGTGTCGACGAGCGCGAGGACGGCCTGGGCGCGCGGGGCGCGCGGGGCGCGCGGCGGCGCGGCGTGCCCGGGGACGGCGCAGGAGGCCGCCAGCAGGGCGGCGCAGAGGAGCGCGAGGCGGTGGCGCATGGTGTGAGGAGCCGCCTACCGGTCGGCCGGTTCGCCGTCGCGTACACTGGAGTCGAAGAAGCGCTGGCACGTCGTGCCGGTGACGAGCGGCCTGGAGACGGTCGCTCCTCCAGCCGCTCGCTCCACGCGCGCCCCCTCTCGAGGGCCGCGGCGCCTGACGCGAGCCCGTTCGAGAGGCTCCACCCTGTCCACGTTCGCATCGCTCGGCGCGTCGCCCGAGACCGTGGCGGCGCTCGCCGCCCTCGGCATCGAGACGGCGTTCCCGATCCAGGCCCTGACCATCCCCATCGCGCTCACCGGCGCCGACCTCATCGGCCAGGCGCGCACCGGCACCGGGAAGACGTTCGCGTTCGGCGTCCCGCTGCTCGACCGCATCGAGCTGCCCGGCAGCGCGATCCAGGCGCTCGTCGTCGTGCCCACCCGCGAGCTGTGCATCCAGGTCGCCAACGACCTCACCGGCATCGGCAAGCCGCGCGGCGTCCGCGTCACCGCCATCTACGGCGGGCGGGCGTTCGAGCCGCAGCTCGAGGCGCTGCGCAAGGGCGTCGACGTCGTCGTCGGCACGCCCGGCCGGCTGCTCGACCTCGCCCGCCAGGGGCACCTCAAGCTCGACGCCGTGCGCATCCTCGTCCTCGACGAGGCCGACGAGATGCTCGACCTGGGCTTCCTGCCCGACGTCGAGAAGATCCTCTCGCTGACGCCCGACCCGGCGCGGCAGACCCTGCTGTTCTCGGCCACCATGCCCGGCGAGATCATCACGCTGGCGCGCCGCTTCCTGAAGCAGCCCACGCACATCAGGGCCGAGGAGGCGCACGAGGAGCGCACCGTCCCGACGACGCGGCAGCACGTGTTCCGCGCGCACTCCCTCGACAAGATCGAGATGCTGGCCCGGCTGCTCCAGGCCGAGGGCCGCGGCCTGACGATGGTGTTCTGCCGGACCAAGCGCGGCTGCGACAAGGTCGGCGGCGAGCTGGTCGAGCGCGGCTTCGCGGCCGGCGCCGTGCACGGCGACCTGGCGCAGGGTGCCCGCGAGCAGGTGCTGCGGGCGTTCCGCTCCGGGAAGATCGACGTGCTCGTCGCGACCGACGTCGCGGCGCGCGGCATCGACATCGGCGGCGTCACGCACGTCGTCAACTACCAGTGCCCGGACGACGAGAAGACGTACCTCCACCGCATCGGCCGCACCGGCCGCGCGGGCGAGAGCGGCGTCGCGGTGACGTTCGTCGACTGGGAGGACCTCCCGAAGTGGACGGCGATCAACACCGCGCTGTCACTGCCGTTCCCCGAGCCGCCGGAGACGTACTCGTCGTCGCCGTTCCTCTACGAGGTGCTCGACATCCCTCGCGAGGCGAAGGGCGTGCTGCCGCGCGCGCAGCGGACGCGGGCCGGCCTGGAGGCCGAGGAGATCGAGGACCTGGGCGAGACCGGGCGCAAGCGCCGCGGCGCGACGGCGACGTCCGCACCGGCGGCGCGGCCCGCGTCCCGGGCCGACGACGGCAACCCGCTCGCGCGGGTGCCGCGGCGCAGCCGGCCGCGGCGGCGTACCCGCGGCGGTACCGAGGCCGAGGGGGTCGCGCCCGAGGCCGCGGCGGCACCCGAGACCGCCGAGGCGGGCGGCGCCCCCAAGCGCCGACGCCGGCGCGGCGGGCGCGGGCGCGGCGCGGCCGCCGTCGACTGACCTCAAGAGCGCGGTCCGGACGGCCGACCATCTACCCGTGACCATGCAGAAGGTGGCCGGGAACGAGCTCGGCGAGGACAGCGACGACCTGCAGCACTGGCTGGAGTCGTTGCAGGGCTGCCCGCCGGTCAACGTCACGCTGCTCGCCCGCTGCGCCAACCCGTCCCACGACGGCGACGACGCGATGACCTGGTTCTACGTCGAGGCCGACGCCGGGAACGCCGTCGCCCGCCGCCGCTGCCTCGCCTGCGGCATGGTGCACCACGTGCTCGACTCCGAGGAGCACTGGACGCACCCGCCGATGCACTCCTGCGACACCTGCGGGCAGTCGATGTTCGAGGTGGCGTACGGGCTGCACGTCGAGGGCGGCGCGACCGTCACCTGGCTCGCCGTCGCGGTGCGCTGCGTCGGCTGCGGCCGACTCGCCGGCGTCACCGACATGAACGTCCCGCACCTCCCCGTCGACGAGGTGCGCGCCGCGCTCTGACGGGGCACCCTTCCGGCGTGCGCGCCGTGATCCTCGCCGACACCCACGTGCCGTCCCGGGCGCGTTCGCTCCCCGACCCGCTGTGGGCCGCGATCGACGTGGCCGACGTCGTGCTGCACGCCGGCGACTGGACGTCCGCCGCACTGGTGACCGAGGTCGCCGCGCGGGCGCGGCTGGTCGGATGCTGGGGCAACAACGACGGCGACGACGTCCGCGCCCTGCTGCCCGAGGTGGCGCGGGTCACGCTCGGCGGCGTGCGGGTCGCGGTCGTGCACGAGACCGGCGCCGCGGCCGGGCGGGAGCGGCGGATGGCGAAGGCGTTCCCCGACGTGGACCTGCTGGTGTTCGGGCACAGCCACATCCCGTGGGACTCGCGCGCGCCGGGCGGGCCGCGCCTGCTCAACCCCGGGTCGCCGACGGACAAGCGCCGCCAGCCGGTGGCGACGTGGGTGGAGGCGTCGTTCGAGGGCGGCGAGGTCGAGATCGCCTGGCGGTCGCCGACGGCCGTCTAGTGGGCCGCCCCACCCAACTGTGAAGATCACCACGCGGGAGCACGGCAGCCCCGCCTTCGCAGTTGGGGTCCGAGGGGCCCGGCCGCCCCTAGCCCCGGAGCCGGATGCTCACCCAGGCGTGGTGCCGGCAGGCCGGGCAGCGGACGTACGACCCGTGCCCCTTCTTGAGGAACGGCACGTGCAGGCCGGGCAACGACGCCCGCAGGAGCTGCCGCGGCGTGAGCGCCGACTCCACGCCGCACGACGAGCAGGACACCGTCACCGCCCCGAACGCCGCCGCCGGCGACGGGTCCGGCGCCGCCGCGCTGAACAGCGCCCGCTTCCCGTCCGCGTCCACCGGCGCCGCGTCGGGCAGGTCCACCGGCGCCGGCGTGCGCGGCCGCACGCGGTCGAAGCGGGAGGTCACGAGGGCTCCCCGTCGAGCTCCCCCGCCAGCGTTCGGGCCAGCGACCGGTACGCCTCCGCGCCCGGCGTGCGGCTCGCCGTCGCGAGGATCGAACGCCCCGCCGCCGGCGCCTCCGCGAACCGCACCGACTTCGCCACCGGCGGCAGCACGGCCAGCCCGTACCGCGTGGCCACGTCGGCCAGCACCTCGCGGGTGTGCGTCGTCCGGGCGTCGTAGAGCGTCGGCAGCACGCCGCGCACCCGCAGCGACCGGTTCGTCAGCCGCTGCACGTCGTGCACGGTGTCGAGGAGCTGCCCGACGCCGCGGTGCGACAACGTCTCGCACTGCAGCGGGATCAGCACCTCGTCGGCCGCGGTGAGTCCGTTGATCGTCAGCACGCCGAGCGACGGCGGGCAGTCCAGCAGGATCGCGTCGTACTCCGGCGCCACGTCCTCCAGCGCCGACCGCAGCGCGTACTCGCGGCCGGTCCTGGTCAGCAGCAACGCCTCCGACCCGGCCAGGTCGATCGTGGCCGGCAGCAGGTCCGGGCCGTCCGACGTCTTCTGCAACGCCATCCCCGGCGACACGCGGCCGAGCAGCACGTCGTGCACGGAGAGGTCGAGCGAGTCCGGGTCGAGCCCGAGGGAGAACGTCAGGCAGGCCTGCGGGTCGAGGTCCACCAGCAGGACGCGGTGGCCCAGCTCGGCGAGGGCGGCCCCGAGCGAGGCGACGGTCGTGGTCTTGGCCACGCCGCCCTTCTGGTTGGCGACGGCGATCGTCCGGGTCATCGGCGCTGTCCACAGGTCGGGAGTCCCGAGCATATCCACAGCCCGGGTGGCGCTTACGATGGGTTCCTACGACCTCCCCACCTCCTGAAGGTGTCCTCCTTGCGAACTCGACTGCTCGCCGTGCCGTTCGCCGTCGCGACCGTCCTCGCGGTCGCCGGCGCCCAGCAGGGCACCACCGTTGCCACCCCCAGCCCGTGCCGGCCGTGGGAGATCCCGATCAACGGCCGCGGCCTCGACGGCGGCGTCGGCTGCCACGACCCCAACGGCCCCGAGTCGCCCGCCGAGATGCTGGCGGCGCGCGCGGTGTTCGACGGCCCGCGGATGCACGTCTCCGGCGCCGAGCGGCTCGCCGCGCTGCGGCACGCGCGGGACCTGCGTTCGCGCGCGATCTCCGACGCGGCGCTCGCCGGGCGTTCCGACTTCGCCGCGAACGGCCTCGTCGTGCCCGGCAGCGGCGAGACCTGGCAGGCGCTCGGCCCGAAGCCGCTGGTCGTCAACGACCCCGAGTACGCCACCTCCGGCTACGGCAACGACAAGGTGGCCGGCCGCGTCGCGGCGCTCGAGGTCGACCCGACGGACCCCTCCGGCAACACCGTCTACATGGGCGCGGCCGGCGGCGGCGTCTGGAAGACGACCGACGGCGGCGACCACTGGGCGAGCATCGGCGACGAGCTGCCGAGCCAGGCGGTGGGCGCGCTGGAGTTCGACGCCGACACCGGCTGGCTCTACGCCGGGCTCGGCGAGGGCAACACCGGCTCCAACAACTACGCCGGCGCCGGCGTCGTCCGCACGAAGGACGGCGGCGCCACGTGGAGCGGGCTGCTGCCCGGCATCCCCGAGGGCATCGTCACGACGCACATCGCGGCCGGCGGCGGCCGGGTGTTCGTCGGCACCCAGCGCGGTCTCTACCGGTCGGAGGACGGCGGCGCGCACTTCGCGCGCCTGACGCTGCCGACGGCCGGCAGCGGAGAGTCCGCGAAGGCGTTCGGCAACTTCGTCACCGACGTGCGCATCCAGCCGGGCACGCCCGACACGGTCGTCGCGGCGGTCGGCTGGCGCTCCGGCGGCATCGGCCCGTCGCCGGGCATCTACCGGTCGACCGACGGCGGCGACTCGTTCACCAAGATCTCGCCGACGACGTACCCGCAGGTGACGCCGGGCGAGCTCGGCTACGGCTCCGAGTCCACCGACCCGATCGGGCGCATCTCGCTGGCGTTCGCCGAGGGCGAGGCGCAGGACCACGACGTCCTCTACGCCGTCGTGCAGGACGCCGGCAAGCTCAACAACGAGCCCACGCCGATCGACGTCGCGCTGGACCCGGCGACCAACACGAACAACCTCAACGGCATCTACCGCTCCCCCGACGCGGGCGACACGTGGGTGCTCGTCGGCACCAACCAGACCCTCGCCGCCGCCCAGGGCTCCGCGCTGTCCAGCACGAACATCCCCGGCAACGGCAACTACGGGCCGGGCGTGCAGGCTTGGTACAACAACTACGTCACCGTCGACCCCTCGACGCCGATGGGCGTCGAGCGCGTGATCGTCGGCCTCGAGGAGATCTACGAGGGCACCACGACCACCGCCAGCGAGCCGGCGGTGTGGCGGACGATCGGCCGGTACTGGAACGCCTGCGTCACCGCCGTGCTCGTGCAGGTCCCCTGCGGCCAGCTCAACATCCCGACGTACTCCGGCCTCACGACGCACTCCGACCAGCACGCCGGCGTGTTCGCCAACACCGGCTCCGGCTGGCGGCTCTACGTCGGCAGCGACGGCGGCGTGTGGCGGCAGGACCTCACCGACCCGACCGCCGGGTTCAGCAACGCCGCGTGGACCACTCTCAACGAGACGCTGAACACCACGCAGCCGTACGCCGCCGCGATGGGCAGCAACGGCGTCGTCTACCTCGGCATGCAGGACAACGGCACCGGCAAGATCACGCCGGAGGGCTACGCCGTCGAGGTGATCGGCGGCGACGGGTTCGACGTCGCGGTCGACCCGGCCGACCCCGAGGTGGCGTACGAGGAGTACGCGAACGGCACCCTGCGGGTCACCAACGACGGCGGGGTCGGCTGGTCCGGCGACGTGTCGCCGACCGACGCGACGGGCCAGCGGTTCTCGACGCCGTTCGAGCTCGACCCGACCGACTCGGCGCACTTCGTCTACGGCAGCTCGCAGGTGTGGGAGTCGCTGGAGGCGCCGACGCTGGCGCCGGGCACCTGGGTGAAGGTGTTCGACGTCACGAACCCGGAGATCGCGCCCGCCGCGGCGGTCACCGCGATCGACGTGCAGGGCCCCGTGACGTACGCCGCGTGGTGCGGCCTGCCGCCGACCCCGCCGGCCGGGTCCAGCGCCTGCAACATCACGACCGGCGACGGCGACTACGACCCGGCGCTGTTCCGCCGCGGCATCGCCACCAACGTCAAGCCCGGCTGCACGCCGAAGAAGGCGTCGACCGACTGCTGGCGGTTCGTGCCGGCCAAGGGCCTGCCCAACCGGATGATCCAGGGCATCGAGATCGACCCGAACGACCCGAAGACCGTGTACGTCGCGGTGGCGTCGTTCTCCCGGCACTGGACGTTCGACGACGCGGCGATGAAGACCGGCGTGGTCTTCAAGTCGGTCGACGGCGGCGAGACGTTCACGAACATCAGCGGCACCGGTCCCACCGGGCTGCCGCAGACGTTCGGCTCCGACCCCCTCGTCCTCGGCGACCGGCTGGTCGTGGCGACCGACGTCGGCGTGTTCGCGACGCCGCTGGCCCACCCGGGCGCGTGGGTGCCGTTCGGCGTCGGCCTGCCGGACGGCGTGCCGGCGATCGAGCTGTCGACCAACCCGCAGGGCACGAAGCTGGTGCTCGCCACCCACGGCCGGGGTGTCTGGGTGCTCCCGGTGACCCGCTCGCTCTCCGGCGGGGGCGGCGGTGGCGGCGGTGGCGGCGGCGGTGGCGGTGGGGGCGGCGGCGGGGGCGGCAAGCACCCGGTGACCGGCCTGCCGTTCTGGGTGCTGCTGGCGGGGGTGCCGCTCGGCGCGGCGCTGGCGCTGCGGCGCCGGCTGCGGGCGGCGCGGGGGTGACGTTCGGGCTCACGCTCGTCCCGCTCCCGACGCACCGCGTCGAGGTGCGGGCGGGCGGGCTCGCGTACCACGACGTCCGGCCGTCGGGTGAGGAGCGCGGCACGGCCGTGCTCGTGCCCGGCTACACCGGCTCGAAGGAGGACTTCGCGCTGCTCGCCGCCCCGCTGACCGAGGCGGGGTGGCGCTACGTCGCGCTCGACCAGCGCGGGCAGTACGAGTCCTCGGGGTCCGACGACCCGGCGGCGTACACCGTGGAGGCGCTGGCGACGGACCTGCTCGACTTCCTGGCCGCCGTCGCGCCGGGCGCGCACGTGGTGGGGCACTCGTTCGGCGGCCTGGTCGCGCGGGCGGCGGCGATCCGGGAGCCGGCGGCGTTCGCGTCGCTGACCCTGCTCGACTCGGGACCGGCCGCGCTCACCGGCCCGCCGGTGGACCGCATCCGCGCGCTGGCGCCGCTGCTCGACACGTACGGCCCCGAACGCCTCTTCGAGGGCCTGCTCGCGGCCGCCACCGTGTCGCCGGGCGAGGAGGTCGTGGCGTTCCTGCGGCGGCGGTTCCTCACGTCGTCGGTGACCGGGCTGCGCGCGATGGCCGACGCGATCACCGGCGAGCCGGACCGCACCGAGGAGTTGCGCGCGACCGGCGTGCGGGTGCTCGTCGCGTCGGGCGAGCACGACGACACGTGGCTGCCCGACGTGCAGCGCGACATGGCCGAACGCCTCGGGGCGCCGTTCGCGCTGATCCCCGGCGCGGTGCACTCCCCCGCCGCCGAGCGCCCCGCGGAGACCGCCCGGCTGCTGCTCGAGTGGTGGGCGTGACGTTCGCCGGCAAGGGCGTGCTGGTCACCGGCGCGTCGCGCGGGATCGGGCGGGCGATCGCGGTGGCGTTCGCCGAGGCGGGGGCGCGGGTGGCGGTGCACTACCGCTCCGGCGCCGCGGAGGCGGCGGAGACGCTCGGCCTGCTGGCCGGCTCCGGGCACGTGTCGCTGCGCGCCGACCTGGCGGTGGCGGCGGAGGTGCGGGCGCTGGTCGACGGCGCCGCCGAGGCGCTCGGCGGGCTGGACGTGCTCGTGAACAACGCCGGGATCTACGCCGGCTCGCCGGTCGCCGACGTGTCGTACGAGGCGTGGCAGGAGGCGTGGGCGACCACCCTCGCCACGAACCTGGTCGGCGCCGCCAACGCGATCCACGCCGCCGTGCCGCACCTGCGGGCCCGCGGCGGCGGCGCGATCGTCAACGTCTCGTCGCGCGGCGCGTTCCGCGGCGAGCCGGACCACCCGGCGTACGGCGCCTCGAAGGCCGGGCTCAACGCGCTCGGCCAGTCGATGGCCGTCGCGCTGGCGCCGTACGGCATCCAGGTGGGCACGGTGGCGCCCGGCTTCACCGAGACGGAGATGGCGGCGCCGTACCTCGACGGCCCGGAGGGCGCGGCGGTGCGGTCCCAGTCGCCGCTCGGCCGCGTGGCGCGGCCGGAGGAGGTGGCGGCGGTGGTGCTGTTCCTGGCGTCGCCGGAGGCGGCGTTCACGACCGGGACGATCGTGGACGTGAACGGCGCGTCGTACCTGCGTTCCTAGGCGGGCTTCGGCGCGGCGTTCGTCACGACCTCGAACGTCCAGACTTCGCTGCCGGTGGCGGCCGGGCTGGGGCCGCCGCCGTGCGACTGCCCGCCGATCCAGGCCTGGAACGACGCCTCGTCCCGCCAGCGCGTGTACACGAGGTAGCGGTCGCTGCCCTCGACCGGGCGCAGCAGCTCGAACCACTCGAACCCGTCGCTCGACTCGACGGCGCCGGCCCGCGCGGCGAACCGCGCCTCCAGCGTCTCGCGCATCTGGGCGGGGACGGTCAGGACGTTGACGACGACGTAGGACACGCCGCCGGACGTTACGCGAGGCGGCGCCTCGGCGTCGCGACGAGACACACCGACCCCCACTGCGGGTCCGGCGCGACGTCGAACCGCAGCGGCGCGCCCGGCGTGCGGACCGGCGCCGGCGCCTTGAACGTCACGCCCGGCCGCGGCTTCGAGAAGCGCAGCACGTCGATGCCGCGCTCCACGTCGGCGGTGTAGACGATGCCGTCGGAGCCGGGCACCCAGTACGCCGCCCACGTCTCCTGGTCGGCGGTGAACCAGAAGCCGACCTGGCGGATGTCGCGCGGGTCCGACACGTCGAGGAACCGCGTGCCCGCGCCGTACATGCCGATCGCCACGATGTTGTCGCGGACGGTGAACCAGTGCGCGCCGCAGAAGACGTTGCCGAGCTGCTTCTCGCCCTTGACCGGGTCGATGGTGGCTTCCTTGAGCGTGAACGTGTCGAGGCGGCGCAGCGGCGCGCCCTTCTCGATCGAGCCGGTCGCGTCCCAGGTGTGGAAGCGGCCCGAGCCCTTGCAGCCGCCGACCGTGTCCTCCGGCATGTAGTCCTCCTCGGTGGTGAGGAAGACGCTGCCCTTCGCGATGCGCGAGGCGCCCTTGCGCTGCGTGTACACGGCGTCCAGCGGGCGCTTGGAGTTGTGCATGATGAAGTCGTTGACCTCGGGGCCGCGGCCGAGGTTCTCGCCGTTGACGAACATGTTCGACACGTTCACCGGGTGGGTCGGCGAGGCGGTGCGGGTCTTCGCGCGGACCGCGCCCGACACGCCCTTGGTGAGCGGGCGCACGGCGTACGCCGCGCCGCCCTTGGAGCCGGTCATCCAGACGATGCCCGCGGCGTCCTGGTCGACGTCGTGCACGCGGCCGACGTAGGCGTCGTACTCCACGCGGTGCGTCACGTCGCCGTCGCCGGACAGCGCCGCCTTGATGTCGATGACCTTGAGGAACTTGCCGGACGTCGCGTAGAACCAGCGCTGGCAGCCGTCGATGCAGTTCGAGGTGTGCGCGTCGCTGTCGCCGGAGGAGAACTGCTTCAACAGCACCGGCGCGCGCTTGTCGCGCACGTCGACCAGGTACACCGTGCCGCCGGGGCTGGTCGAGATGATCGCGACCTCGTTGTTGCCGTCGACGTCCTCGTTCTCGAAGTGCGGCAGCGCCAGCGCGCCGGTGAGCACCGGCAGCTCGGGGTTGCGGACGTCGTAGATCTTCAGGCCGGAGACGCCGGTGACGTAGAGCCACTCGGCCTTGCCGCGCTTGTCGGTCACGAACTTGGCGCCGATCGCGCCGGCGTCCGGGATCTGCCCGAGCCACTCGACGTTCGGGGACGTGAAGCCGGGGCCGACCGGCGTGGCGACGGCGGGCAGGCCCGCCCCCGTCAGGCCGGGCGCGACGAGCGCGGCGGCGGCGACCAAGCTGGCGAGGCGGGTACGCACGAGGGGGCCTCCTGAGGGCGGTTCTTTGACCCTTCGCCGTGCGGGCGCCCGCTCCTGCCGCGCCGGGACGGCGGGATCGTGCGACGCTTCGGCACGTGCCCGGCGACCCCGGCCTGTTCGGCCCCGACAGCGTCACGTGGCGGATCCACGCCGACCCGGTCATGGGCCTCGGCGGGCTGCGCGCGCTGCACCTCCAGGCGCTGCACCCGCTCGCCATGGCCGGCGTCGCGCAGCACTCCGGCTTCCGCGCCGACCCGTGGGGGCGGCTGATGCGCACCGTCGGCTACGTCACCACGGTGTCGTTCGGCACGACCGAGCAGGCGCGGCGGGCGGCGGCCCGGGTGCGCGGCCTCCACCGGCCGCTGCACGGCGTCGAGCCGGAGTCCGGGACGGCGTACCGGGTGGCCGACCCCGAGCTGCTGCGCTGGGTGCACTGCTGCCTGGTCGACTCGTTCCTCACCACCTACCGCCGGGCCGGCGGGCCGCTGACCGGCGACGAGGCCGACGGCTACGTCGCCGAGCAGCTCCGCGCCGCCGAGCTGGTCGGGATCGACCCGGCGACCGTGCCCGGGTCGGTCGGCGAGCTGGCCGAGTACTTCGCGCTGATGCGGCCCGAGCTGCGCGCGACCGCCGAGGCGCGGAAGGCGGCGGCGTTCGTGCTGCTGCCGCCGATGCCGACCCGCTCCCTGGCGCTGGCGAAGCCGGCGTGGGCGGGCGTCGCGGGCACCGCGTTCGCGCTGCTGCCGCGCTGGGCGCGCCGTCTCTACGGCCTGCCCGGCGCGCCGACCACGGACCTCGCGGCCACCGCCACCGTGCGGGCGATCCGCGCATCGTTGCTGCTCGTGCCGGCGCACCGCCGCGAGGGACCGCCGGTTCGCGAGGCGCGGCGGCGGCTGCTGGAGGCGGGGTGAGCGCCGTGCGCGCCCTGCTCGCGGTCCTGCTGCTGGTGCCCGCGTGCGGCGGCGAGCACTGCGCCACGCCCGACTCCGCGCCGCTGCGCGGCGGCTCGGTGACCAAGACCGTCGCGATCCGCAACGGCTACGCCGCCGCCGTCGACGTGAACGGCGCGTACTACCAGATGCTCGGCCCGCTGAACGCCGGCGACGCCAAGCCGCCCGGCCCGTTCGCGGGGGCGGACGGGGAGCAGCCGGTGACGTTCCGCGCGGCCGACGGCGACGGCGACGGGCGGGACGGCGCGGACGAGGTGCTGGCGACCGTCGTGGTCTCCGGCACGCCCCGCACGGCGTCCATGGGCCGCCCGCTCGGCTGCGAGTGACCGGGCCGGCCGGCCGCCGCTAGATGTCCTGACTCAGTGACTTGGTGACAGCCGGCTGATCGGTGGTCGGCCGCTGAGGGCGGTGTGTGCTCGGCGAGTGTTGTAGTAGGCGAGCCAGGTCGGCAAGGTGTCGGTGCGGTCGCTGTTGGTCGGGTAGGCGGTGCG
>DASVPJ010000023.1:0-72999 GCA_036382875.1 Mycobacteriales bacterium | reverse complement strand
CCGACGATGTCCAGTCCGCCGCCGAGGTTGGCGGCGATCGCGTCGAGTGCGGTGTGGTCGATCTTGCCGATGATCGAGGCGGTGTCGAGCGCCTTGGCCATCTCCCCCAAGCGGGACGGGTCGATCGACTTGCCGACGCCGGCGAGGCCAACGCTCAGTTCCGCTGCCGCCTTGTCCCGCGCGGTATGTCTTGGCTCACGATCAGGTGCGTCCCCGGGGTGAGTGATGTCGTCGTCAGTCACGTTCCTTCGCCCCCTCTCGGTTCCACACCGTCCGCCCTCTCACCACGGTCATCACGCACTCGGGGGTGGTGCTCACGTCCGGCAGCCCGGCCTCGGACCAGCCGGCGTCGGTGGACCAGCCGGCGACGCGTTCGTCGGCCGGCCGGGGCGGCAGCGGCACCGCGTCCCACACCGCGAACGTCGCCGGCGCGCCGACCGCCAGCACGCCCGACTCGTCGTCGCCCGCCGCCCGGTGCCCGCCGCGCGTGGCGGCGAGAAAGGCGGCCCGCGGCGAGATGCCGGAGCCAGGGGTGCCGTGGTGCACGGCGGCGCGGACGCCGCCCCACGGGTCCAGCGGCGTCACCGGCGCGTCCGCCCCGAACGCCATCGGGACGCCCGCCGCCGCGAACGCCGCGTACGGGTTGAGGCCGGCCGCGCGCTCGGCGCCGAGGCGGGAGACGTACATGCCCGACGGGCCGCCCCACTCCGCGTCGAACGCGGGCTGCACGCTCGCCACCAGCCCCAGGTCGCGCATCCGATCGACCGACGCCGGCGACGCGGCCTCGACGTGCTCCAGCCGGTGCCGGCCGCCGAGCACCCGCTCGCGGCCGACTGCCTCGAACGCGTCGAGCACGGTCTCGATCGCGGCGTCGCCGATGACGTGGAACCCGGTCTGCAGCCCCGCCTCGCAGCAGCGCGCAATGTGCGCCGTGATCTCCTCGACCGAGTAGCGCAGCGCGCCGCACGTGTCGGCGTCGGCGTAGGGGTCGCGGAACGCCGCGGTGTGCGAGCCGATCGAGCCGTCGCAGAACAGGTCGCCGCCCGCGCCGCGGATGCCGTGCCGCAACGGCGTCTCGACGTCGCCGAGCGCGCCCCAGTACGCGACCACCTCGACCCCGGTGTCCAGCGCCAGCAACGAGGCGAGGTCGGCCTCCCCCGCCACCTCGGGGCCGCTCATCTCGTGCACCGACCCGATGCCGAGCCGGGCCGCCTCGGCGAGCGCGGCGCGCTGCGCGGACTCCACCTGGGCGGGCGACAGCGAGCCGTACGCCTCCCGCCGGACGGCGTGGTGCGCGTCGAGCCGGACGAGCCCGTCGGCGCCGTACCCGGGCCGCCCCTCGGCGGCGGCGAGCAGCGGCGAGGAGACGACGGCGCTGTGCACGTCGGCGCGCGAGAGGTAGACGAGCGCGCCGCCGGACGCGCGGTCCAGCTCGGCGGCGGTGGGGGCACGGCGTTCGGGCCACTTCGACTCGTCCCAGCCGGTGCCGAGCACCACCCGGCCGTCGCGCGGCAGCGCGGCGACGGCGTCGAGCACGTCGGTCACGGACGCGCAGCCGTGCAGGTCGAGGCCGGTCAGCATCAGCCCGGTCGCGGTGGTGTGCAGGTGCGCGTCGACGAACGCCGGCGCCACCCACGCGCCGCCGAGGTCGACGGCGAGGCCGCCGTCCGCGGCGGCGGCGTCGCCGAGCCAGGTGATCCGGCCGTCCTCGACCGCGAACGCCGTCGCGGGCGGGCCGGGCGCGTGAAGGCGCGCGTTCGTGTACAGCGTCACAGCCGGCCCTCGAACAGCGCTCGCACCCCCGCATCCTCGCGCACCAGGTCGAGCGCGTAGGCGGCGTGGCCCGGGACGTAGCCGTTGCCGACGAGCATCGTCACGTCGGCGGCGAGCCCCTCCGCGCCGAGCGCGGCCGCGGTGAACGACGTGGCCATCGAGAAGAACACGATCGTCCCCCCGTCGCGGGTGCAGAGGATCGCGCCGTGCTCGCAGCCCGGCACGTCGACGCAGACGACGGTGACGTCGGCCTGCTCGCCGATCGCACCGGCGAGCGTGACCGGGTCGCGCGCGTCGGCCAGCACGACCTCGTCGGCGAGGCCGGCGTCGAGCAA
The DNA here is from genome assembly GCA_036382875.1 of Mycobacteriales bacterium. GTDB lineage: Bacteria > Actinomycetota > Actinomycetes > BP-191 > BP-191 > BP-191. The sequence goes on along the minus strand of DASVPJ010000023.1, from coordinate 70,891 downwards.
CGCCGACGCCTCCGTTCGCGACGGCACGACGCCGACCGTGGACGCGCCGGCGCGGCGGGCGGCGGCGAGGGACAGCGAGCCGGACTTGCCGGCCGCGCCGACCACGCAGACCCGGTCGCCGGCGCGCGTGACGCGGCGGACCAGCGCGGGCGCGCCGCACACGTCGAGCACGGACAGCGCGAGCGGCGCCGGCAGGTCGTCGGGCAGCACCGCGGCGATGGAGCGCGCGAACAGGATCGCGTGGCCGGTGCACGGCACCTGCTCCGAGAGGCCGTCCCACGCGATGGCCTCGATGCGCAACGGCGTCAGCGTCAGCGACACCAGCGTCGCGACCCGGTCCCCCACCGACAGCCCCAGAGGCGACGACGGGCCGACCTCCGCGACGGTGCCGACGAGCATGCCGCCGGAGCCGGTGACCGGGTTCTGCATCTTGCCGCGCTCGGCCACGATCGCCAGCACCTCGCCGCGCATGCCGAGGCCGTGGCCGTGGTGCTTCTCGCGGAGCTGGCGGTACGACGCGGCGTCGAGGTTGAGGCGCTCGACCGCGACGAGCACCTCGTCGTCGCGCAGCGGCAGCGACGGGTCGAGGACGTCCGCGGCCTGCGGGAGCACGCCGGCCGGCGACACGACGCGGTGCAGCCCGATGGGCGACGACACGACAAATCCTCCGGGCTGAGATTGCTCCGACGCCACGATCTTCGTACTCTGACGCCTGTGGAAGCAACTTCGACAGGCCAGCCGTTCGAGTACCCGCGCCGCCGCGAGGTCGTCGAGCCGGACTGGACGCGGCTGGCCGGCTTCCGCGGCGTGACCCGCGCCGAGTGGGAGGACGCGCAGTGGCAGCGCGCCCACTGCGTGAAGAACCTCAAGCAGCTCAAGGACGTGTTCGGCGACGCGCTCGACGACGAGCTGCTGGCCGACGTCGAACGCGACCAGGCCGAGCGGGCCACCATGTCGATCCTGGTGCCGCCGCAGATGCTCAACACGATGGACGAGCGGGACCTGCGCCACGACCCCGTGCGGCGTTACATGGTCCCGGCGTTCACCGACCGCGAGGCGGAGTGGCCGAGCCACCCGCGGGCGACCCGCGACTCGCTGCACGAGCACGAGATGTGGGCGGTCGAGGGGCTGACGCACCGCTACCCGACCAAGGTGCTCGCCGAGATGCTGCCGACCTGCCCGCAGTACTGCGGGCACTGCACGCGGATGGACCTGGTCGGCAACTCCGTCCCGCAGGTCGCGAAGCTGCGCTTCGGCGCGAAGCCGGCCGACCGGCACCAGGACATGCTCGACTACCTCGCCGCGCACCCCGAGGTGCGCGACGTCGTGGTGTCCGGCGGCGACGTGGCGAACCTGCCGTTCCACCAGCTCGAGGCGTTCGTCGCGCGGCTCATCGAGATCCCGAACGTCCGCGACATCCGGCTCGCGTCGAAGGGCCTGATGGGCCTCCCCCAGCACTGGCTCCAGGACGACGTCGTCGCCGGCATGGAACGGCTGGCGCGCAAGGCGTTCGAGCACGACGTGGACCTCGCGCTGCACACGCACGTCAACCACGCCAACTCCGTCACGCCGCTCGTCGCGAAGGCGGCGAAGCGGCTGCTGGAGGCCGGCATCCGCGACGTGCGCAACCAGGGCGTGCTGCTGCGCGGCGTCAACGCCACGCCGGAGGACCTGCTCGACCTGTGCTTCGCGCTGCTCGATACGGCGAAGGTGATGCCGTACTACTTCTACATGTGCGACCTGATCCCGGGGTCGGAGCACTGGCGGGTCTCGGTCGCCGAGGCGCAGGACCTGCAGCACGCGATCATGGGCTACCTGCCCGGCTTCGCGACGCCGCGGATCGTGTGCGACGTGCCGTACGTCGGCAAGCGCTGGGTGCACCAGGTGGCGGAGTACGACCGCGAGCGCGGCATCTCGTACTGGACCAAGAACTACCGCACCTCGATCGAGCGCGACGACCCGGACGCGCTGCAGCGCCGCTACGAGTACTACGACCCGATCCGCACGCTGCCCGCGGCCGGTCGCGAGTGGTGGCGCCAGCAGGCGGAACCCGCCGTCGCGGTCTGACGTCGTACCGCCATGAGGCGCGCCGTCCCACTGCTGCTCGCCGCGCTCGTCGCGTGCGGCGACCGTCCGTCCGTCACGACCCCGCGGGAGTCCGCGGCACCGCACTCGTACGCGGCCGACGCCGCCGTGCTGCGGGTGTCGTACCAGGGTGGCCTGCTGCCGCGCGACCACCTGCCCGAGCCGCCCGTCTGGGTGCTCTACGGCGACGGCCGCGTCGTCATGCGCGGCCCGGAGCCGGCGATCTACCCGGGCGCCGCGCTGCCGAACCTGCGGGTCAGCCGCGTCGACGGCGCGACCGTGGACCGGCTCGCCCGCGAGGCGCGCGAGGCCGGGGTGGACGGCGAGGAGCGCGACTACGGCATGCCGACCGTGATGGACGCGGCCACGACGGTCGTCCGGCTCAGCGACGAGCGCGGCACCGTGGAGCGCCGCGTCTACGCGCTCGCCGAGGGCGGCGACGCCGGCCTCACCGATGCGCAGCGCGCCGCGCGGAAGAAGCTGCTCGACTTCGTGCGCGGCCTCACCGACGGCTCGCTGACGCGCGACGACGTGCTGTACGAGCCGGCCGCGATCGCCGTCTACGCCAAGCCGTACCAGCGGCACGACGACGGCGGCACCGAGCCCCCGGAGCAGGTGATCGCGTGGCGCGGCCCGGACCCGGCGGACGGCACGGCGAAGGACGCGGGGCGCTGCACGCTGCTGACCGGCGACACTCTGGCCGCCGTCGTCGCGGACCTGCGCAAGGCGAACACGCTGACCCGGTGGACGTACGGCGGCGCCTCGTGGGCGTTCGGGCTACGGCCGCTGCTGCCGGACGAGAGCGGTTGCCTCTAGCAGACCCAGGTCCAGCACATGCCGAGGTTCGACTCCACGAAGCAGTCCTGGAGCGGGCAGGTGAGGCCGCTGGGCGCCGGCGCGGCGCTGCCCACCGTGCCGCCTCCCGCGCCGCCCACCGCGTCGAGCTCGTCGGCGGTGAGCGCGGTCAGCGCGGTCAGCGCGGTGAGCGCCTCGCGGCGCAGGACGAGCGTGCGGGTCACGGGCACTCGGGCAGGGTCGGGCAGTGCCCCACCCACGACTCCAGGCCGGCGCAGTCGATCAGCGGGCAGGTGCGGCCCTGGGCGGTGATGGCGCCGCCGACGACGGAGCCGAGCTCGGTGGACGACAGCTCCGCGAGGGTCTCGCGGGACAGCGTGAGGGTGCGCTTCACGAGGGGGTCCTTCCGGCGGTGAGGGGGGTCACCAGGTGCACGTGGCGTTGCACGTGACGCGGGTCTCGACGCAGGCGATCAGCGGGCAGGAGATGCCGCTCTCCGCACCGCCCGCGACGGCGGCGAGCTCGGACGACGAGAGCTCCGCGAGGGTCTCGCGGGACAGCGTGAGGGTGCGCTTCACGAGGGGTCCTTCCGGTCGAGGGGCGACCCCGGAAGGCTACCGCCCGCTCAGCCCGCCGACGAGACCGGCACCCCGACGCTGTTCCACGCCGACTTGACGGTCGCGGCCGGGTAGCCGAGCTCCGCCGCCGCGCGGATCGTCGCCGCGCGGGCGTCGACGTACGCGCTGCGCGAGGTCATGTACACGGTGAGCGCGCGGTACCAGATCCGCCCGGCGGCGTAGCGGCCGAGCCCGGTGACGGCGGGCGCGCCCTTGCAGCCCGCGAGCCCGTCGCCGAGCGGCGAGGCGGTGCCCTCGGCCAGCAGGAAGAAGAACCGGTTCGCGACGCCGGACGAGTAGTGGACGTTCAGCCGGCCGATGGACTTGCTCCAGCAGTCGGGCGAGCGGCCGTCGAGGCTCGGGTGGTACATGAACCGGAAGCCGTCGCCGGTGTACGGCCGGTTGATCTCCTCGCCGATGTCGTAGTCGCCGGGGTCGCCGGCGTTGGCCGCGAAGAACTCGACCATGGTGCCGAAGATGTCGCTCGTCGCCTCGTTCAGGCCGCCGGACTCGCCGCTGTACTTGAGGTTCGCGGTGCGCGACGTGACGCCGTGGGTCATCTCGTGGCCGGCGATGTCGAGCGAGACGAGCGGGCCGTCGGTCGAGCCGTCGCCGTCGCCGAACGTCATGCAGAAGCAGGAGTCCGACCAGAACGCGTTGTCGTAGTTGGTGCCGTAGTGGACCCGGCTGTACGTGCCCTTGCCATCGTTGGCGATGCCGAGGCGGCCGTGCGTCTGCGCGTAGTAGTCCCACGTCGTCGCGACGCCGAAGTGCGCATCGACCGCGGCCGACTCGCGGGCCGTGCCGATCGAGCCGTGGACGCCGTTGCCCCAGTCGTTGTCGATGCCGGTGAAGATCGCGCCGACGCCAGTGGTGCCGCCCTTGAGGTCGGTGGTGTAGCCGTTGCCGCGGGTCGGGTCGCGCAGCTCGTAGCCGGCCGCCGCGGTGCTGGTCTGGATCGTGACGTCGCCGACGTAGAGCGCGTGGCCCGAGCCGTCGACGGTCTCGATGCCGTCCCACGAGTCGAGGACGCGGCCGCTGGTCGCGTCGACCACGACGTGCAGCTCGCTGGGGTCGCCGGCCGCGCTGGTGCCGGTGACGACGGTCTCCCAGGCGAGCGCGGGGGCGCCGGTCAGCGCGGACACCACGAGGCGCGGCGCGGAGCGCTGCGCGGAGGCCAGCGCGCGGGCGGCGGTCGCCGCGGCGTCGCGCGCGGAGACGCGCGGGGCGAGGGAGAGGCGGATCGCGCCGGCGCCGCCGGACGTGCCGCGGAACGCGCCGTCCCTGCGGCCGTGCACGACGACGTCGCCGCCGAGGACCGGCAGGCCGGCGTAGTAGCGGTCGAAGCGCACGTGCTCGCCGCCGTCGGCGTCGAGGACGACGTCGCGGACGCGGTACTCGGCCGCGCCGGCCCGGAGATGGCCGAGCGCGCGGGCGACCGCGGCACCGCGCGCGTCGGGCGCGGCGGCTCGTTCGGGGAGCGCGGACGCACCCGTCGTGGCGGCCACCGCCGCCACCGTCGCACCGACCAACGCGATCCGGACGCGTCGCACCACGGGCCACCACCTCTCGCCGCCCCCCAGCGTACGACCGGGGAACGGCGCGAGGTGGCGTTTTCTTCCGGTTCAGCCGGTCAGCAGGGCACGGACAGGTAGCAGTACCAGGTCGGCAACCCCTCGGTGCACTCCAGCAGCGGGCAGGTGATCCCGCTGGGCAACGGCGCCGCGCCGCCGACCGACGACAGCTCGCCGGTCGAGAGGTCGGCCAGCGCCTCGCGCTTCAGGGACAGCGTCCGGCTGCTCACGTCGAGCTCGGCGGGCACTCGGGGCGGGTGTAGCAGAAGTCGCTGACCAGGCCGACGCAGTACAGCAGCGGGCACGTCGTGCCGGCCTGCGTCTGGGCGCCGCCGTTCACCGCGTTGAGCTCGGCGAACGACAGCTCCGCCAGCGCCTCGCGGCGCAGCGAGAGGGATCGCTTCATGGGGTCTCCTAGCAGATGAGGGTGGGACAGGTTCGCGAGCCGGTCTGCGTGTCGATCCGGATGTCGATCAGGTGGGGCAGCAGCGTGACGCACTCCGTGAGGGCGCAGCTCAGCGCGCCCTCGCCGGAGTACTGGCCGCCGGCGACGGCGGTGAGGTCGGCCGTGCTGAGCTCCGCGAGCGTCTCGCGGCGCAGGACGAGGCCACGCTTCATGAGGGGTTCCTTTCCTCCGGGTGAGGGGCCCGGTGGCCGCGCCCGCCGGACGGGCGCGCCCGCGCGGTCATTCGCAGGTGTTGTCGCTGGGGCAGTTCGGCGGGGTGTAGCACTGCCGCGAGAACAGGCAGTACAGCAGCGGGCACGAGGCGCCCTGGGCGGTGATGGCGCCGCCGGCGACGCCGACGAGCTGCTCCGCGGTGAGCTCGGCGAGCTCCTCGCGGCGAAGGGACAGGGTGCGCTTCATGGGGTCTCCGTCTCAGCAGTTCGCGGTGCCGCAGGTGTGGGTGTAGCAGTCGTTCGACAGCAGGCCGGTGACGCAGGCGACGAGCGGGCAGGTCGGGCCGTTGACCGTCTGGGCGCCGCCGTGGACGGCGCCGAGCTCGGCGAACGTGAGCTCGCTCAGCGCCTCGCGGCGCAGGGACAGGGATCGCTTCACGGGTGTCTCTCTCCTCGGGGGTGGTGGTGCGCTACTCGCAGCGGGGCGGCATGGACGCCTGGAGGCAGTCCTTCAACGGGCAGGTCAGGCCGCTGGGCAGCGGCAGCGCGCCGACGACGTCCGACAGCTCGTCGGAGGTGAGGTCGGCCAGGGACTCGCGGGACAGCGTGAGGGTGCGCTTCACGACGGGCTCCGTTCGGGTGTGGTGGCTACTCGCAGCGCGGCGGCATCGAGCCGACGCAGTCGCGCAGCGGGAGGGTCGGCAGGGCGAGCTCGCCGGCGCCGACGACGCCGGACAGCTCGTCCGCGGTGAGGTCGGCGAGGCGTTCGCGGGACAGCGTGAGGGTGCGCTTCACGAGGGGTCTCCTCCGGGTGCTCGGCTGAGGGTCCGGGCGTACCGTGACACGGTATGGGCGCGACACCGCTGAGGGAAGCCGCGGCGACGTTCGCGCGGCGCCCGACGGCCCGGCTGCTCGCCGGCGCGCTCGCGGCCTGCGCGGCGTTGCGGCTGGGCCAGGGCGGTCTCGGCCGGTCCGACGCGGTCGTCGCGGCGTCGGTCGCGCTCGCCCAGCCGTTCGTCGAGTGGCTGGTCCACGTCAACGTCCTGCACGCGCGGCCGGTCACGCTGCTCGGCCGGCGCGTCGACGTCGGCTACACCCACCGGCTCCACCACGACGACCCGAAGGACCTGGGGCACGTGTTCGTGGACGTGCGGTTCCTCCTCGCGACGTTCGTGCTCGACGCGGGGCTGTGGGCGCTCGCCTACGCCCGCGGCGCGACGTGGCTCGGGACGCTGCTCGTCGCGGCGGTGGCCGGGACGCTGGCGTACGAGTGGACGCACTACCTGATCCACACCGACTACGCGCCGCGGACGCGGCTGTACCGCGGCATCCGCCGCGCGCACCTGCTGCACCACTACAAGGACGAGCGGTACTGGTACGGCGTCACCGGCCACCTCGCCGACCGCGTGCTGGGGACGTACCCCGCGCGCTAGCAGTCGCAGGTGTTGAACGTCATCTGGCAGAACGCCGAGCACACCCTGACCGAGTCGTCGAGGACGCACGGGCGCGCCGTGAGGTACTGGATGCCGCCCTGGACGTGGGCCAGGTCGGTCGGGGTGAGGTCGGCGAGCGCCTCGCGGCGCAGCGCGAGACGGCGGGGCTGCTTCATGTCTCTCCTTCGGGTGGGAACGCGAGCGGCCACCCCGCCGGAGCGAGGTGGCCGCCACGTCGCGAGCCGGTCAGCCGCAGCTGCGCCGGGTGATGCAGTCCAGGCAGGTGAACTCGAACGAGATGCCGAGGCACGCGTTGATCGGCGTGGTGCCGGCGGCGCCGTTGACCGAGCGGAGGTCCGACTCCTCCAGCGCGGCGAGGGTCTCGCGCTTGAGCGTGAGCGTGCGCTTCACGGTTCCTCCCTCAGCAGCCGTCGGAGCACGGCCAGGTGTTGCTGCTCGGGTCGATGATCGGCGTGAGGCACTTGAGGCCGCCGTGGGTGATCGCCTGGCCGCCCACGACCGCGCGCAGGTCGGTGGTCGTGAGCTCGGCGAGGGCCTCGCGCTTGAGCGAGAGGCGGCGGGGCTGCTTCAACGGTTCTCCTTCTCGGTGGGGGTCGCTGCTACGGGCAGAAGCAGCGGGTCGCCTGCAGCGTGTCGAAGCAGACGTCCATCGGCAGCGTCGGGATCGCCTGCTGGGCGCCCGCGACGGAGGCGAGCTCGCCCGACGACAGCTCGGTCAGGGACTCGCTCTTGAGGGTGAGGGTGCGCTTCACGAGGGGCTCCTTCAGCAGAAACGGGTGATGCAGTCGATGCACGAGGGCTCGCGGCTGCCGACCTGTACGCACTCGTCGAGGTTGAGCGTGCGGACCGCGTTGCACTGCGTCACCGGCGTGGTGATCGCCTGGCCGCCGTGCACCGCGACGAGCTCGTCCTGGCTGAGCGACGCGAGCGTCTCGCGCTTGAGGGAGAGGGTTCGCTTCATCGCGCGGGACTCCTCTACTCGCAGTTGATGCAGGTCGTGCCGCGGGTGAGGCAGCGGACCGGGCTCGACGGCTCGATGGCCGCGCAGTACTTCAGCACGGTCTCGATCGCGCCGCCCTGGACGGCGGCGAGCTCGGTGCTCGTGAGGTCGGCGAGGTGCTCGCGCTTGAGGCTGAGGGTGCGCTTCACGGTTCTCCTGTTCGGTGGTGGGGGAACGTCAGCAGGCGCAGGTGCCGTACGTGTAGACCGGGCAGATCACGTCGGAGTCGAGCGTCCCGGCCAGGCAGTCCCTGACGGGGAGCGTGCGCGGCGCGTAGACCGGCGGCGTGGGCTGCGGGCCGGTCTCGCCGGCCGCGTTGATCCGTTCGAGCTCGCCGCTGGACAGCTCGGCGAGGTGCTCGCGCTTGAGGGTGAGGGTGCGCTTCACGATGGGGCTCCCGTCAGCAGACGCAGGTCTGGGCGAAGGTGATGCAGCCGACCGAGCAGACGTAGACCGAGAAGTTCGTCGTGTTGACGCACTCCTCGGCGTGCAGGGTCGGGGGGCCGTAGTACGGCGGCGTCGGCTGCGGGCCGGTGCCGCCGGCGGCGGCGTTGACGTGCTCGAGCTCGGTGCTCGTCAGGTCGGAGAGGTGCTCGCTGCGGAGCACGAGGCGTCGGGTCAGCATGCGCAGGTCGTTCCGCGCGTCATGCAGTCCCACGTGCAGACGTACCGCGAGCCGTAGAGGCACTCCTCGACCGGGGTGGTCGGGATGGCGCCGGCGGCCACGGCGGCGAGGTCCTCGTCGGTGAGCGCGGCCAGGGGCTCGCGCCTGAGGGAGAGGGTGCGCTTCATGTGAGGGGTCCGTTCCGCGACGGTTGGGAGGGGTTCGTCGAGGATAGCCGGGAACGCGCCGTTCTAGAACGAGGGCGGCCGGCCTTCGTACGGCGTCGAGAGGACGACCGTCGTGCGCGTGCTGACGTTGGCCGCCGCGCGGATGTCCTGGAGCAACGCCTCCAGCCCGGCCGGCGACGCGACGCGGACCTTGAGGATGTACGACTCGTCGCCCGCGACGCTGTGGCACGCCTCGATCGCCGTCAGGTGCGCGAGCCGGTCGGGCGCGTCGTCCGGCGCGGCCGGGTCGATCGGCTTGATGGAGACGAACGCGGTCAGCGCCAGGTCGAGCGCTTCGGGGTCGAGCTCGGCGCGGTAGCCGCGGATCACGCCGCGCTGCTCGAGGCGCCGGACGCGGGAGTGGACGGCGGAGACGGACAGGCCGGTGCTCTTCGCCAGGTCGGTGTAGCTCATGCGCCCGTCGCGCGCGAGCAGCCGGGCGATCTCGGCGTCGGTCTCCTCCACGGCGCGAAGCGTACGCCGCGTCCCGGGCGCGGCCCGGGGGTCGCTACGGCCGCGGCCGCGGGGTTGGCCCGGGGGTGGCCACGGCTGCGGGGTGGCCCGGGCGGGCCCGGACACGGAGAAGGAGGGCCGCCCGCGCGGAGCAGCCCTCCCCTTCTCCGTACTAGCGGGTCTGCGTGACCGACCCGTCGGCGTTCTTGACGAACTTCACGCCGGAGGCGATGTCCGGGGCGTGTGACTTCCCCGGGTCCTCGGACGCGGCGTTCGGGAGCGCCGGTCGTACGGCCGCCTTCGCGTCGCGCGCGAACGCGGTGTAGCACGCCACGACCGCAAGCAGCGTGGCGAGCAGGACGGCGAACGTCCTGCGCACTGCGATGGTGCTCATTGCTGCTCCCGTCCGAGGGCCGGGGACTCCGCGGTCGCGGAGGCCCGTGCTCGGACGAGCCGGTCTCGCCACTCACTCCCCGGGCCGTCTAGGCGGCCGAATTGTCTCCGTGCGACGCGCCCTTGCGGGCGCGGCGTCGGTGAGGACGACCCGGATCTTCGTGTCTCGCCCGTCCCACCGAGTTCGGCGGGACACCGTCCCATCGGCAGGTGCGCCGGTTTCCTTGAGCGCACCCCTCGTCGGGGGCGGCCGCGGCTGGGATAGTCCGGGCGTTTCCGACGAAGGGGGTCCTCTGGTGCGCGTCCGCTCCGCGGTGGCGGCTGCCCTGCTGCTCGCCGCCTGCGGCCACACGTCGCAGAAGCCCGACCCGCTGCCGGCCGAGGCGCACACGCTCGTCGCCGCCCAGGACCAGTGGGAGACGAGCGCCGGCGTCGTGCCCGCCGGGACGAACGCCGCGTGCCCCGACGGGCGCATGCTGGTCGGCGCCGGGGGCGTCGCGGTGGACAACGACGCCACCGCGCCGGGGACCTACCTCATGGCCGGCCTCGAGGGCGGCGCGCCCGACGACGTGACGCGGCAGGTCAACGAGGCGATCGCCGCCCTCGCGGCGGAGCGGGAGACCTCGTTGCGGCCCGAGAACGACAACCTGATCACCCTGCTCCCCGGTGGCGAGCTGCTCGTCGTCCGGCTGACCTACATCGACCTCTCGCAACCGTTCGCCCTGCCGCTGGCGTTCAACGGCCGCTCCGGCGCGCGGGTCGGGCTGGTGTTCCTCCGCTCCGCCGACTGCGGCCAGTCGTGGACGGCGTCCCTGCTGGACCCGGCGCGCACCGCGCCCGGGTTCGGCCAGGGGGGCGCGATCGACCGGAGCGGCAGGTACGACGTGGCGCGGGTCGGCGCGTGCGCGTTCCCCGACACGGTCTTCCAGGGCGGGTTCGACCGGCCTGAGGTCTACGTGGACCCGTGGTCGCCGGCGGACGAGCCCGTCGTCTACGTCGCGGCGAACTGCGACGGCCGCAACCCGGCGGTCGCCGGGCCGCTCGCGAACGAGGCCGTGGTGTTCCGGTCGGGCGACGGCGGGCGCACGTGGGGCAACGTCGCCGACGGCGCGGACGTCGCGGTGCCGGTCTGGGCCGGGCCGCGCTACGTCCCCTCGATGACCGTCACCGGGGACCGGCGGCTGTGGCTCATGTGGTGCGACATCGACAAGCACGAGCCGTGGGTGCAGGTCCGCGACGAGTCGGGGTCGTGGTCCCCGGCGACCCAGGTGTTCCTCGGCGAGCCGGGCAAGGCGGCGTACCCGTGCATCGAGGCGGGCGGCAAGCTCGGGACGACCGCGGTCAGGGAGACGGTGCCGTGGGGCGTCGCGCAGACCGGCGACGGCGTGAGCATGTTCTACGCCGGGATCCTCGACCCCGCGTCCGGGGCGCCGTCGGACGACGCGACGGCGGGCACGCAGGTGCTCGTGACCGGGCGGCTGGCGGCGGACGGGACGAAGGCGACGCTGCTCGGCGTCGTCCGTCCCGAGGAGCTGAAGACCGGCGCCGGCCCGGAGAAGCGGTCGACGCTGCTCCCCTCGCTGGTCGAGGTGGCGGGCTCGCGCGACGGGCGGACCGACGCGGACGTCGCGCTGCTGTACTGGCTCGAGGAGGCCGGCGGCGGCCTGCGCCCGCGCTACGCCGAGCTCGGCGACTCGCTGTCCGCCCCGCGGGACCTCGACCCGCCGGTGGGGACGGTTCGCCCGGTGATCGCGGCGGCGACCGGGTACCAGGCAGCCGACTACATGAAGGGCGCGGCCGCCTACGCCGCGCCGAACGAGGTGGTGTTCGTCCTGGCGTGGCCGGTGCCGGGGCAGGACGGGACGGACGTGCGGTACCGCGTGCTGACGTACAGGCTGGTGGCCTAGCCGCCGTCCCTGACGAGGCTGCGCGAGATGACGAGGCGCTGGACCTGGTTGGTCCCCTCCACGATCTGCAGCACCTTCGCCTCGCGCATGTAGCGCTCGACCGGGTACTCGGTGACGTAGCCGTAGCCGCCGTGCACCTGCACCGCGTCGGTCGCCACCCGCATCGCGGTGTCGCTGGCGAACAGCTTCGCCATCGCGGCGTCGCGGCCGTACGGCTGCCCCGCGTCGCGCTTGCGGGCCGCGGACAGGTAGAGCGCGCGCGCCGCCTCCACCTGGGTGGCCATGTCCGCGAGCATGAACGCCACGCCCTGGAAGTCGACGATCGGCTTGCCGAACTGCGCCCGCACCTTCGCGTACTCCAGCGCCGCGCTGAGCGCCGCCTGCGCCAGCCCGACCGAGCACGCGGCGATGCCGAGGCGGCCGCCGTCGAGGGCGGACAGCGCGATCCGGAAGCCGATGCCCTCCTCCCCCAGCAGCCGCTCGGCCGGCACCCGCGCGTCGTCCAGCACGATCTGCGCGGTGGTCGACGCGGACATGCCCATCTTGCGCTCGGGCGTCGCCGCCTTGAGGCCCGGCGTGTCGGCCGGCGCGAGCAGCGTGGAGATGCCGCGCGCGCCGTCCTCGCCGGTGCGGACCATCAGGTTGTAGAAGTCCGCCTCGCCCCCGTGCGTGACCCACGCCTTGACGCCGTTGACGACGTACTCGTCGCCCTCGCGCACGGCGCGGGTGGATAGCGCCGCGGCGTCGGAGCCGGAGCCCGGCTCGGACAGGCAGTACGCGCCGAGCAGCTCGCCGCCGAGCATCTCCGGCAGCCACTTCTGCCGCTGCTCCTCGCTGCCGTACGCCGCCAGCGGGAAGCAGGCGAGCGTGTGCACGCTGACGCCCAGCCCGACCGCGAGCCAGCGCGACGCGAGGGTCTCCAGGACCTGGAGGTAGACCTCGTACGGCTGCTCCGCGCCGCCGTACGTCTCGGGGTACGGCAGCCCGAGCAGCCCGGCGCGGCCGAGCGTCCGGAAGACGTCGCGCGGGAACTCGCCGCGCTCCTCGAACTCCGCCGCGCGCGGCGCCAGCTCCTTGTCCGCCAGCTCGCGGGTGAGGTCGAGCAGCGCCTCCGCCTCCGGGGTCATCTACGCCTCCAGCACGAGCAGGTCGCGGGTGACGAGGTTCAGCCGCTCGCCGCCGTCCTCGGTGCAGACGACGATGTCCTCGATGCGCGCGCCGTAGCGGCCGGGCAGGTAGATGCCCGGCTCGATCGAGAACGCCATGCCCGGCTCCAGCGCCTCGGTGTTGCCGGACACGATGTACGGCTCCTCGTGCTCCTCCAGCCCGATGCCGTGGCCGGTGCGGTGCACGAAGTACTCGCCGAAGCCGGCGTCCGCGATGACGTCGCGGGCGACCGCGTCGAGCGCCTCGCCGGTGATGCCGGGGCGGACGGCGTCGCACGCGGCGGCCTGCGCCTCCTGCAGGACCGCGTACAGGCGCTCGAAGCCCTCGGGCACCTCGCCGGCGACGTACGTCCGCGTGATGTCCGAGCAGTACCCGTCCGGCGTGGTGCCGCCGATGTCGAACACGATCGGGTCGCCGCGCTCGATGACCCGCGGGCCGGTGTCGTGGTGCGGGCTCGCGCCGTTGGGGCCGGAGCCGACGATGACGAAGTTCACGGTGACGTTGCCGCCGGCCAGGATCGCGTCGGCGATGTCGCGGCCAACCTCCTGCTCGGTGCGGCCGACCAGGCGCATCCCCTGGACCTGCTCCTGGACGCCGTCGATGATCCGCGCCGCCGCGCGCAGCGCCTCGACCTCCTCCGGCGTCTTGCGCATCCGCAGCTCGCGCAGCGCGCCGCCGGCCAGCTCCTGCCGCGCGTCCGGCAGCGCGTCGCGCCAGCGCAGCGCGTGCATCGCCCACGTGCGGTCCGAGACGCCGATCCGTTCGGCGCCCTTCACCAGGCCGGCGGTGAGCGCGTAGGGGTCCTCGGTCTCGTCCCAGCCGACGATCTCGATGCCGAGCGCGCCGGCCGGCGACGACTCGGCGCGGGGGCGTTCGAGGTTCGGCACGACGAGCGTCGCGGGACCGTCCGCCGGGAGCACCAGGCAGGTGAGCCGCTCCAGCGGCAGGGCGTCGTAGCCGGTGAGGTAGCGCAGGTCGGCGCCGGGCGTGACGAGCAGCGCGTCGAGGCCCTTGGCCGCCGCGGCCTCCGCCGCGCGGGCGAGCCGGTCGGGTGGGAACAGCGTCATGCCGTCAGGGTAGTGGCCTGCCCGGGGTGACCGTGACGGCGGTGTCGAGGTCGTCCGGATCGGGCGCCACGGTCGCGTCGCCGGTCGCCGCGACGAGCCGCAGCGCGCCCACGACGTCCTCCGGGCGCAGCGCGAGGCGGACCGCGATCCGCCGCGGCGTCGCGCGCAGCGGCCCCCAGGCCAGCAGCCGCAGGACGTCGCCCTGGAGGTGCTGGTACCGCCTCCTGAGGGACTGCACGCGCGCGGCCGCCGCGCGCTCGGCGGGCAGGCCGAGCACGTCCCAGGACGCGGGTGGCGCCGGGTTGGGCACCAGGCCGCCCCCGGCACCGCGCGCGACGAGCCCCAGCCGTTCCAGGGCCTCCAGCGCGTCCCCGAACGTCGCCACCGCCGCGAGCCCCGCCGCCGCGGCCACGGCGCGCAGCGTCTCGACGCGGTCGGGGAACGCCTGCTCCGGCGGCGTCGCCCACCCGTGACCGAGCGCGGGCGAGTCCCAGCCGTACGGGCCGCCGCGTTCGCGCTGCAGGGGCGCCAGCGGCCCGAACGCCGCCGCGAGGTCCGCGACGCCGGTCGGCCGTCCGGCCCGCAGCAGCGCGTCCCTGATCTCCCGGAACGCCTCGATCTCCGTCAGCGACCCCCAGCCGGCGAGCTCCCACTCGCGCAGCGCCTCCGCCCAGGCCGGCAGCGGCGGCGGCGCGAGTGGCAGCGGGCCGGCGAGGCGGCGCGGCGGGCCCGCGAGCGGGTCGAGCGGCGCGCCGTCGCCGGCCGGCCAGAGGCGCAGCAGCCACCGCTCGGGCTCGGGCGAGGTCTGGCCGTCGCCGTCGTAGCGGCCGGCCGCGAGCACCTGCACGCGGGCGCGTTCGAGCCCCTCGACGTCCAGCGCCGGGGCGTCGGGCTCGGGCGGGTCGAACCCCGCCACCCGCAGCGGCCCGGCGCCGGCCACCGTCGACCAGGGCAGCTCGTCCGCGTCCTCCCACTCGGGGCCCGCCTCTGGCGGGCGGGCGTCCCACCGCTCGGCCCGGGCGCGGACGGTCGCGTACTTCGCGCCGCACAGCAGGTGGACCGCCCCGGGGAACGAGCCGGCGAAGGCCATGGGCTCGTGGTCATGGACCTCGTCCTGCGTGGCGGAGAGCATCGCGAAGTCGGTGTCGACCTCCCACTCGGCGGCGCCGACGAGGCTGGCCATGCCGGGGGCCTCCCCCGGCGACGCGAACGTATGCTCGCCCGGTGGCGCCGTTGCGGATGCTCCTGGACACGCCGTCGCTGTACTTCCGGGCGTTCTACGGCGTGCCCGACTCCGTGCGCTCCCCGGAGGGCGAGCCGGTCAACGCCGTGCGCGGGCTGATCGACATGATCGCCCGGCTGGTCGAGCAGCGGCGGCCGACGCACCTCGTCGCGTGCATGGACCACGACTGGCGGCCGGCGTTCCGCGTCGACCTGCTGCCGTCGTACAAGGCGCACCGGGTCGTCGTCGGCAACGAGGAGAACGTCCCCGACCCGCTCGCCACGCAGGTCCCGGTCATCGAGGCGGTGCTCGACGCGCTCGGCATCGTGGTGCTCGGCGCCACCGGCTACGAGGCCGACGACGTCATCGGCACGCTCGCCTGCGCCTCCGACATCCCCGTCGAGGTGGTGACCGGCGACCGCGACCTGTTCCAGCTCGTCGACGACGAGCGCGGCGTCAAGGTGCTCTACACGCAGAAGGGGCTGGCCAACCTGGCCGTCGTGGACGAGGCGTTCGTCCGCGACAAGTACGGCATCCCGGGGCGGGCCTACGCGGACTTCGCGCTGCTGCGCGGCGACCCCTCGGACGGGCTGCCCGGCGTGCCCGGCATCGGCGAGAAGACGGCCGCTCAGCTCGTCACCAGGTACGGCTCGGTCGAGGCGATGCTGGCCGACGGCGGGCCGCCGAAGGTGCTCGCCGCGCGCCCGTACGTCGAGGCCGCGCGCACCGTCGTGCAGGTCGCGCGCGACGTGCCGCTGCCGGCGTTCGACGACGCGCTGTGCGCGCAGCCGCGCTCCCCCGAGGACCTCGTCGCGCTGTCCGACCGCTGGGGCCTGGACGGCCCGCTGAACCGGCTGCTCGCGGTGCTGCAGCGGGTGTGCGCGGCGTGAGGGCGTTCTCCGTCCTGCACCGCGCCGCCGACGTCGCCGACGCGACCGCGGGCGAGGTGGACGTGCTCGTCGTCGGGGCCGGCGCGACCGGCGCGGGGGTCGCGCTGGACGCGGCGTCGCGCGGGCTGTCGGTCGTCGTGGTGGACCGCGGCGACCTGGCGAGCGGCACGTCGAGCAAGTCGAGCAAGCTCATCCACGGCGGCCTGCGCTACCTGGAGAACTACGACTTCGGCCTCGTCTACGAGGGCGTCAACGAGCGCGAGCTGCTGCAGCGCCTCGCGCCGCACCTCGTGCGGCCGATGGACTTCCTGTACCCGATCTTCGCGGACACCGAGCGGGTGCGGCTCGTCGGCCTCGGGCTGACGACGTACGACGTGCTGGCCGGCTGGCGCAACGTCCGCCGGCACGAGCGGCGCTCGGCCGAGGAGGCCGTCGAGTGCGCGCCGGCGCTCGCGTCGAGCGGCCTCGACCGGGCGTACGTCTACGGCGACTGCGCGACCGACGACGCGCGGCTCGTGCTGGCCAACGTCGTCGCCGCCCGCCGGTTCGGCGCGCTCGTGCTGACGTACACCGAGGCGACGACGCTGCTCGTCGGCGGCGACGGCCGGGTCTGCGGCGCCACCGTCGCCGACCGGCTCTCCGGCGAGTCGTACGACGTCCGCGCGCGGCACGTCGTCAACGCCACCGGCGTCTGGGTCGACACGCTGCTGGCGCAGGAGCTGGCCGGGCACGTCCCCGTCGTCCAGCCCAGCAAGGGCGTGCACCTCGTCGTGCCGCGCGAGCGGGTGCCGTTGGACCGCACCGCGATCCTGATGCCGTCGCGGCAGGGCGACGGGCGCAGCATGTTCGCGATCCCGTGGGGGCGGCAGACGATCCTCGGCACCACCGACACGGCGTACGACGGCTCGCTCGACGCGGTCGGGGTCGAGGAGCCCGACGTCGCGTACGTGCTCGGCGCGGCGGAGGCGTTGTTCCGGCTCGGGCTGTCGGAGTCCGACGTGGTCGGCGCGTGGGCCGGCTGCCGGCCGTTGCTGCGCGGCGAGGGCTCGATGAGCGACCTGTCGCGCCGGCACGCGCTGACCGAGGGGCCGTCCGGGATGCTCACGATCACCGGCGGCAAGCTGACGACGTACCGGCGGATGGCCAAGGACGTCGTGGACCGCGTGGTGGCCCGCGACGGGCGGCGGGCGCCGTGCCGTACCGAGTCGATCCACCTCGGCTGCGCGCGGCCGGTCGCCGACGTCGTGGCCGAGGTCGCTTCGGCGTGCGTCTCGCTCGGCGTCGGCGGTCAGGAGCTGGCCGAGACACTGGTGCAGCAGCACGGCGAGGCCGCGCCTTCCGTGGTGGGGCTGGCGGTCGACGCGGGGCTGGCCGCGCCGCTGTCCGACGCGGCCTGCCACGTCGAGGCCGAGGTCGTGTACGCCGCCCGGCACGAGGGCGCGGCGACGCTGGACGACGTGTTCTCGCGGCGTACCCGGCTGGCGTTGCGGGCGCGCGACGCGGCGCTGCCGGCCGCGCCCCGGGCGGCCCGGCTGCTGGCCCGCGAGATCGGCCGCGACGACGCGTGGGCCGACGCGCAGGTGAGCGCGTACGAGGAGGCGGTGCGCCGCGAGCGCGGCGTGCTGGGCCTCGGCTGACCGCGCGCCGGCGTCTCCGGCGCGGCTAGATCTTGATGCGCAGCGCCTTCGGCAGCAGCTCGAACGTCGCCGGCGTCGTGCCGACCACCACGTCGTCGACCGCGACCGGCGCGGGCGGCGTCGCCTCGACGGTCACGCGCTTCTGCCGCCACTGTGTGACGTCCTGGTGCGGCAGGTGCTCGCCGCGCAGCATCTTCGGCTGCAGCGCGAACGGCAGCGTCCGCGCCCCCGCCCACACCTGGACGTCCCAGGCGCCGTCGTCGGGCAGCGCGGCCGGGGCGACGTAGAGGCCGTCGAGCGCGTACTGGCCGTTCGCCAGCCGGACCTGCGTCGCCGCCGCGTGGTACTCGGCGAACGTCATGTCCACGTCGTAGCGCGTCGGCCGGTGCAGGGCCATCGCGCGGTACCAGGCGGCCAGCCGCCCGACCCGCGAGCGCGGCCCCACCGCGGCGGCGGTGAGGCCGACGACCGCGTGGTTGAAGACGTACGTCTCCCGCCCGCCGACCCGCGCCACTCCGACGTCGGAGCGGATCACCCGGGGGCCCTCCAGCAGGATCGCGTACGCCTCCCCCGGCATGGTGAGCCCGAACGTGCGCGCCAGGTCGTTGCTCGCGCCGCCCGGGAACAGGCCCACGACGACGTCGGTGTTCACCGCCAGCGGCAGCCACCGGACCAGCGACGCCTGGCCGCCGCAGTGCACGAGCAGCCGCCCGCCGCGCTCGACCTCGCGGGTGGCCCCGGCCAGCGCGTCGCGGCCCAGCGGCACCGTGCGGTACGCGATCCCCTTGTGCCGCAATGCCGTCGCCAGCTCCGCGAGCTGCTCCGGCTCCGCCGGGTCCTCGTCGGGGACGAGCAGCACGAGCTCGCCCAGGGGATGCGTCATCGGCGGGCCAGCCTAGCCGCCGCGAGGACGAGCAGCTCGGTGCCGCCGAGCGCGTTCGCGGCGGAGGGGCAGGCGGTCACCACCGGCGCACCGAGCGCGGCCAGCTCGGCGCGCCGCACCGCGGCGACGGCCTCCGCGCCGGCCGGGTCGACCAGCGGGTACGCCGCGCCCGCGCCCGAGCAGCGGGTCTGCCGCCCGGTCGCGGCCGGCTCGCGCACCTCCACGCCGAGCGCGTCGAGGACCCGCCGCGGCGCCTCCTCGACGCCGAGGATCCGGGTCAGCGTGCACGGCGCGTGCCAGGCCACCGCGCCGCCGTCGCATTCGAACGTCACGCGGTGCAGCCGGTCCGCCAGCCACTCGACGGCGGTGCGCGCGCCGAGCGCGCGGGCGCAGGACGGCGACACCGCCACCACCTCGGCGCCGGCCACCTCCGCGTCCAGCGCCGCCCGCAACGCCGCCGCCTCCGGCGCGAGCCCGAGGTCCGCCGCCACGGCGCCGCAGCAGCCGGCCACGGTGCGTACCTCCTCCCCCGCCGCCGCGAACAGCGCCAGCGCCGCCGCCTCCACCTCGTCGCCCGCGGGGCAGCCGGCGAGCAGCACGGTCGCCGCGCCGCGCGGTCCGCGAGCCGGCCGGGGCACGCGCCGGGGCGACCCGGTCGCCGCGACCCGGTCGCGCAGTCGTACGGCGGCGGGCAGCGGCACGCCCGCGTCCGCCGCCGCCGCGCGGGCGGCCCGGGACTCCTCGGGCAGGTTCGTGCCGGGCAGGCACGGCTCGCCGCACGCGCCGCAGCCGGTGCACTGCGCCACCTGGCCCGCCAGATCGGCCGTCCAGCCGCCCGCCACGCCGCGGACGACCGCGTCGCTGATCCGCCACGGCGCGGCGGACTCGCGGCCGGTGGCGTTCTGCACCGGGCAGGTGGGGCGGCACAGCTTCGGGCAGAGCGAGCACAGCGCCGCCTGCGCGAGCGGGTCGTCGTGCGCCGGCCGCGGCGCGGCGTTGCGCGTGATGGTGGGCAGCGGCTCGTTCACAGGCCGAGCTTCCCGGGGTTCAGCACTCCGGCCGGGTCGAGCGCGGCCTTCACCGCGCGCAGCACGCCGTGCCCGGCGCCCATCTCGGCGGCGAGCCACGGCGCCCGCGCGCTGCCGACGCCGTGGTGGTGCCCGATCGTGCCGCCCGCCGCGGCGCACGACGTCATCGCCGCCGCCCACACCGCGTCGTAGCGGGCCAGCGCCTCCCCGGCCGACGCGGCGTCGAACGCGAACGACCAGTAGATCGACGCGCCCTCCGGGTAGCAGTGCGACACGTGCGCGAACACCAGGCTCGCGTGCTCCGACATCGCCGCCTTCATCGCGTCGTAGACGGCCGGCAGCCGCGACCACAGCGCGGCCACCTCGATCGTGTCCGCGACGCCGTGCGGCCCGAGGAGCTGGCCGGACAGCACGCGCGGCAGGTTGAACGACACGTCGTAGCGGTGCGCCGACCAGTGCTCCCCCGGCTCCGGCCCGAGGTCGGTCGCGCCGGCGCAGACCCGGCGCAGCACCGCCTCCTCCGCCGCCACCACGTCCGGGTCGCCCTCGCACACCGTGACCAGCAGTGCCCCGCCCCCGCGGCCGAGCACCAGCGTGGTGTCCAGCTCGTCGTAGAGCCGCAGGACGGCCGGCCGGGCACCAGTCCGCATCACGTCGCGTAACGATACGAGACCGTCTCGTATCGAATCGAAGAGCCAGCCGCCGAACCGCCGCTCGGCGGGCAGCGGCGACAGCCGGAACGTCACCTCGGTCACCACGCCGAGCGTCCCCTCGGCGCCCGCGAGCAGCCGCCACACGTCCGGCCCGGCGGCCGTGCGCGGGGCGGGCAACGTGCGCCAGATCGTGCCGTCCGGCAGCACCGCCTCCAGCGCCACGACGAGGTCCTCCGCCTTGCCGTAACGCGTCGAGCACTGCCCCGCGCCGCGCGCGGAGACCCAGCCGCCGACGGTCGAGCACATGATCGACGACGGGAAGTGCCCGACCGTCCAGCCGAGCGGGTTGAGCGTGCCCTCGACGTCCGGGCCGAGGGTGCCGGCCCGGAACGCCGCCACCCCCGACTCCTGGTCTATCGATACGAGACCGTTCAGTCCCGAAAGGTCCAGCGAGACGCCACCGGCCAGCGCGACCGCGCCGCCGACCACGCCGGAGCCGGCGCCGTACGGCGTCACCGGCACCCCCTCGGCGGCTGCCCACCGCAGTACCGCCGACACCTCGGCGGTGGACAGCGGCCGTACGACGACGTCGGGCTCCGGCGCGGCGACGCCGGTGCGCTCGGCCAGCGCGAGCCGCGGCCAGCAGTCGCGGGCGTGGGCGCGACGTTCGGCGGCGTCGGCCCGCACCCGGTCCGCCCCGATCAGCGCCCCGAGCGCCTCCACCACCGACACACGGCGCAGGCTAGCCGCCCGTCAGGGGCAGCGCGCGCCGCCCGTCAGGGGCAGCGCGCGTGGACGAGCAGCTCGACCGGCTCGGAGGCGCCGGCCACGTGGTCGTGGTCGGCCGGCTTGTAGACGCGGAACCGGTACGACCGCGACGCGCCGCAGGCGGCGTCCAGCGTCGGCCGGAACGTCCAGTACGCCCGGCTGTACGAGTCGAGCCGCCCGTACGCGTCGGTCTTCCAGCCGTAGCCGCTGATCCAGCGCTGGAACTGCACCACGTGCCCGGCGTGGTTCGGCAGCACGGACGTCCGCAGCGTCGTGGCGTCGCCGGACAGCGGCGAGTTGTTGGTGAACGACGCGACGATCTTCGGGCGCACGTAGTGCCGCACGATCCCCGAGGCGGCGGCGACGAGGTAGTCGCCGGGCGCCGGGTCGAAGCGGGCGGTGTACTCGTAGTTGCGGTCGGGCTTCACGAGCGCCTCGGCGAAGCCGGACTCGTTCGTCCGCCAGGTGCCGATGCCCTGCCACGCGGTGGTGCCGAGCAGGCGGCGGTAGACCTTGACGTAGCGGTACCGCACGTCGTCGCCGTTGGCGTACTTCAGCGAGAGGAACAGCCCGCGGACGTCGCCGAACGTCGTGTACGGCGACCCGTCGAGCGAGATCGTCAGGATCGGCTGCGGCACCACACGGATCGCGTCGGCGACGATCTTCACGCCGGCCACGTCGCTCGTGTCGACCAGCGTCACGGTCGGCGACGCCGGGAACGACCGCGTGGCGAGCGGCACCCAGGTGCCCTTCTTCGCGTTCTGGTCGAGCACCACCGTGGTGGGTGCCTCGCCGTAGCCGGACAGCGTGTAGCGCGCGCGGCCGAGCGTCTCGCCGCCGAGGTCGGGGACGAACGCGTCGACCCGGTAGCGGCCCGGCCCGCCGCCGGTGTCGAACTGCCACGTCACCTGCGCCTGGGCGGCGCCGGTGACCGTGTTGGTCCAGTGCGCGCGGCCGGACAGCCCGGCGCCCTCCCACAGCCGCCAGCCGCCGCACTGCACGCACGTGACGAACGGGCCGACCGGCGGCACGCCCGGCGTGTCCGGGCCGAGCGCGAACCGCGGGTACGCGACGACCGGCGGCGCCGACACGCGGTGCACCCGGGCGGGGACGACCTCGGGCGTGCTCTGCGGGTCGGTGTGGTCGTAGAAGACGAACTCCCCGCCGCTCGCCGTCGCCCGCGCCTGGAACGCGCCGGGGAAGACGTAGGTCGGCTTCGCGTCCGTCGGCTTGGTGAAGCCGGCCGGGCGCAGGAACGCCCGGAACTCCGCGGGCAGGTAGCGGAACGGGTCCTGCAGGTACTTCGCGGCGTCGGCGGCGTACGCGTCGGACGAGCCGTCGCACCCGTTGTAGAGGCAGATCGCGTAGTACCAGTTCTCGATGACGTCCGGGTCGTCCGGGGCGTAGCCCGGGGGCGGCGGGGTCGTCTGCGAGAGGTCCCACTTCTCGCGCAGGATCGCCGCGCCGGCGTCCGCGTTGTACGCGCCGTCCGACGCGAGCTGCACCGCGTCCTCGCGGGTGTCCGCGGTGACCTGCATCAGCCCGAGGCCGCACGTGGCGTCGGAGGAGACGAGCGGCCCGCCGTTGGCGGCGAACTGCTTCCAGGTCGACTCCTTGTACGCGATGACGCGCAGCACCGGCAGCGGCACCGCGTGCTTCGCCGCGGCGGCGGTGAGCCACGCGTCGACCTGCGCGAGCGTCGGCTGGGTGCCGGTGACCTCGGCCACGCCCTCGGGGCAGTGGTCGACGGTGGCGTACGACGGCACCGCCGGCACGCCCACGAACGCCGCGGCCAGGGCCGCGACCAGGACCTTGCGCATGGAGCCCCCCTACACGACCGACGAGTACGCGACCACGCCTCGCCGCAACGCCCCCAGAGCCGACCTCGCGGTGGCGCGGACCGGTGAGTCCTCGGCCGCGACGTCGGCGACCTGCGAGAGCAGGTCGATGAGCATCTTCGTCCAGCGTACGAAATCTCCGGCCGTCAGGTCGGACTCTCGCAGAACCGCTTCGAGCCGCGCTCCCCCGGCCCAGCGGTGCGCGGCCCACGCGAAGCCCGGGTCGGGCTCGCGGAGGAAGTCGAGGCGCTGGTCCTCCTCGGCCGCCTTGAGCCGCTGCCAGACGAACACCATCTCGTCCAGCGTCGTGCGGACGCTGCCGCCGGGGATGCGCGGCTGGGTGTCGACGGGGCCGCGGGTCTCGTACACGAGCACCGACACGCAGGCGGCCAGCTCGGACGGCGACAGCCGGTCCCACAGCCCCGCGCGCAGGCACTCGACGACGAGCAGGTCGGCCTCGTTGTAGACCTGCGCGAGCATCCGGCCGCTCGGCGTGACCGCGTCGTCGGCGACGTAGCCGAGCGACTCGAGCAGCGCGACGACGCGGTCGAACGTCCGCGCGATGGAGTTGGTGCGGCCGCGCACCTTCTGCTCCAGCACGTCGGTGTCGCGGCGCAGCTTGTGCCAGCGCTCGGCCCACCGGGCGTGGTCCTCGCGCTCGTCGCAGCCGTGGCACGGGTGGCCGCGCAGCTCCTTGCGCAGCCGCGCCAGCTCGGCGTCGTCGGCGGCGTCCGAACGCTGCCGCCGCGGCCGCCCCTCGTGCGCGTCGATGCCGAGCGCGCGCAGCGACGACGCGAGGTCGCGGCGCGCCTGCGGCGACCGGGCGTTGAAGTTGCGCGGGACCTTGACCCGGCCGAGCGGCTCGACGGCGGCGTTGAAGTCGACCGTGGACAGCCGCTTCACCTGCCGGTCCTCCAGCAGGACGAACGGCCGCGGGTCGTCGTTCGCCGAGAGGCCGGGGTCGAGCACCACCGCGAGCCCGGCCCGGCGGCCGGCCGGGACGCGGACGACGTCGCCGATCCGCAACGACTCCAGCGAGCGCACCGCGTCGAGGCGGCGCTGCGCCGCGGAGTCGCGGGCCAGCGCGGCCTCGCGGTTCTTGAGCGCGACGCGCAGGCCGGCGTACTCCGCGAAGTCGCCGAGGTGGCAGGTCATCGCCTCGGCGTAGCCCTTCAGCGCCTCCTCGTTGCGCGCCACCTGCCGGGCCAGCCCGACCACCGCCTTGTCCGCCTGGAACTGCGCGAACGACGACTCCAGGAGCGCGCGGGCGCGCTCGCGGCCGACGGAGCCGACCAGGTTGACGGCCATGTTGTAGGACGGCCGGAACGACGAGCGCAGCGGGTACGTCCGGGTGCTCGCCAGGCCGGCCACCGCGAGCGGGTCGAGGCCGGGCGTCCAGAGCACGACCGCGTGCCCCTCGACGTCGATGCCGCGCCGGCCGGCCCGACCGGTGAGCTGCGTGTACTCCCCCGGCGTGATGTCCGCGTGCGTCTCGCCGTTCCACTTCACCAGGCGTTCGAGGACGACCGAGCGGGCCGGCATGTTGATGCCGAGCGCCAGCGTCTCCGTCGCGAACACCGCCTTGACCAGGCCGCGCACGAACAGCTCCTCGACGCACTCCTTGAACGTCGGGATGAGGCCGGCGTGGTGGGCGGCGATGCCGCGTTCGAGCGCGTCGAGCCACTCGTAGTAGCCGAGCACGCCGAGGTCGTCGTCGGGCAGCTCGGCGCAGCGCAGCTCGACGTACTCGCGGACGCGCTCGCGCTCGTCGGTGGTGTTGAGGCGCAGGCCGGCGCGCACGCACTGCTGCACCGCCTGGTCGCAGCCGGCCCGGCTGAAGATGAACGTGATCGCCGGCAGCAGCCCCTCGCGGTCGAGCTTCTCGACCACGTCGGCCCGGCTCGGCACCGCGATGCCGGTGCGCGGGCGCTGGTGGCCGCGTTGCGGGCGGCGCGGCCCCCAGTCGGCGACGACGCGTTCCTCGCGCTGGAGGCGCAGCAGCCCCGGGTTCACCGCGGCGCGTCCCGTCGCGCCCTCCTCGGTGAACAGGTCGTAGAGGCGGCTGCCCGCGAGGACGTGCTGCCACAGCGGCACCGGCCGGTGCTCCTCGACCACCACCTTGGTGTGGCCGCGGACGGTGACCAGCCAGTCGGCGAACTCCTCGGCGTTGCTCACCGTCGCGGACAGCGACACGACGCGGACCGACGGCGGCAGGTGGATGATCACCTCCTCCCACACCGCGCCGCGGTAGCGGTCGGAGAGGTAGTGCACCTCGTCCATGACGACGTAGCCGAGGCCGCGCAGCGCGTCGGAGCCGGCGTAGAGCATGTTGCGCAGCACCTCGGTGGTCATCACGACCACGGGGGCGTCGCCGTTGATGGCGTTGTCGCCCGTGAGCAGGCCGACGGACGAGGCGCCGTGCCGGGCGAGCAGGTCGCCGTACTTCTGGTTGGACAGCGCCTTGATCGGCGTCGTGTAGAAGCACTTGGTGCCGGTGGCGATCGCGAGGTGCACCGCGAACTCGCCGACCACGGTCTTGCCGGCGCCGGTCGGCGCGGCGACGAGGACGCCCTCGCCGGCCTCGAGCGCCCGGCAGGCGGTGACCTGGAACGCGTCGAGCGGGAACTCGTACCGAGCCGCGAACGCGTCGAGCTCGGTCATGCCCGCCAGCCTACGTGGCGGGCACGACCGAGCCCGAACGGCGACGCCCTAGCAGTTGTAGAGCGTGATCTCCCACTTGTAGACCTTGACGGTGTTCGGGCAGTAGCACGGCTCGCCCGGGGCACCGCCGCCGCAGACGGCGGAGGCCGGGGCCGCGCCGAACGCGGTGGCCGCGGCCGCGGCGACGAGCAGGGACGCGAGGGTCTTGCGCATCAGAGGGGTCTCCCTAGCAGTAGATCTTGATGAGCTTGAGCTCCGGGCAGTAGCAGGGCTCGCCGGGCTGGCCGCCGCCGCAGACGGCGGAGGCCGGGGCGAGGCCGCCGAGCATGAACGTGGCGAACGTCGCCACCGCGGCGGCCGCGAGGGTACGGCGCATGAGGGGCTCCTTACGGGGGGTGTGGTGTGGTGCCGGGACGGCGCGAGACTACGCCGGAACCGGGGCGAACACCTGCAAGGCGCCCGGCACGCACTCGCAGGTCAGCGGCAGCGGGCCGAGCCGCTCGCCGTCCGCGTACGCCACCACGCCGGGGCTGTCGATCGTGACGCGGGCCGCCCGCCGTACCGTCACCGCCGGGTGGCCGAGGTGGCTGCCGGTGCGCGCCTTGGGCAGCGTCCGGACGAAGTCGAGCTTCGACACCGGCGCCAGCACGAACACGTCGAGCAGCCCGTCGTCCAGCACGGCGTCCGGCGTGATCTGGATGCCGGCGCCGTACGACGTCGCGTTGCCGAGCGCGACCAGCATCGCGTCGGTGCGCCACTCCTCGCCGTCCAGCGTCAGCGTGAACGGCAGCGCCTTGAACCGCGGCAGCTCGGCCGCGATGGCGACGTTGTAGCGCATCGGGCCGCGCGGCCAGCGCAGCGTGTTCGCCCGCTCGTTGACGACCGAGTCGAAGCCGGCGCCGAGCACGCAGGCGAACCAGCGGCCGATGTCGGTCCGCACCGCGTCGATGCGCCGCCGCGTCCCGGCCAGGATCACGTCGGCCGCGGCGAGCGGGTCGCGCTGGGGCAGCCCCAGGCCGGCCGCGAGGTCGTTGCCGGTGCCCGCCGGGACGATGCCGAGCGGTGTCGTCGTGCCCGCGACCGCCTGCAGCGCGAGGTGCACCATCCCGTCGCCGCCCAGCGCGACGAGCGCGTCGACGCCGTCGGTGACGGCCGCGTGCGCGAGGTCGCGGGCGTGGTCCGCGTCGTCGCCGACCACCGTGCGGACGTGCGCGCCGCGGGAGCGGAGGCGTTCCTCGACGGCGGCGCGCGCGGCGGCGCCCCGGCCCTTGCCGGACGTCGGGTTCACCACGAGCGCGATGTCCACGCGCGGAGGGTAGCGGGCTACGACTCCACGAGGGCGTTCACGATTCTCACGAGGTCGTTCAGCGGCCGGGCGCCGGAGTCCATGACCTGCCACTCCAGGACCATGCCGTCGTCCTGGAGCCGCCACGAGATGATCCGCCGGTACTTTCCGGTCGTCACCGACTCCGCCTTGCTCAGCGTCGCCACGAGGCCGCGAACCCGGATGTCCTCGCCGTCGGGCGGTGACAGGCGGCTCTCGGCGCGCCACCCGAGCAGGATGACGCCGCCGCTGTCGATCACGCCCGTGGCGTCCGTCTCGTGAGCCGTCGGCCCGCCGAACGTCAGCACGACGGCGATCGTCGCGGTGCGCCTGTTCTCGCCCTCGCCCGGGCCGTAGCGCCTGTCCTGCGCCTGGAGCACGTAGTCCGCCTGCTGGCCCGCCGGCGCCATGAGTAGGGGCGAGCCCCACCACCGGTGCGCCGTCTCGGCGTCGGTGCACTTCGCGGCGCAGATCGGCCGCACCTTTGTCGGCGACGCGGTGCCGCGCGGGCCGGCGGTCGCCGTGGGCCTCGCCCGCGTCGAGGCGACCGGTGGAGCGGTCGTGCGCGGGACGGGGCGCGACGACCCCGTCGCCGGAGCCGTGGGAGACGGCGAGAGGGCGGCGGTGGCCGTCGTCGTGCTGACGCCGCGCGCCGCCGGCGACCCGGGGGTGGAGGTCGAGCAGGCGAGCGTGGTGGCCAGGACCAGCGCGGCGGGAGCAAGCCGGTGGGTGCTCATTGGAAGATGAACTCCCGGGACCCGCCGTTCGCCCAGAGCGGCTCGTCGACGGTGTAGGTCGCCACCTGCACGGCCGCGAGCACCACCGGAGGGCCGTCGATCTGGTAGATGCCCGAGTCGTTGACGCACTGGCTCAGCCCGCTGCACGTCCGCGGGATGAACGGGCTGACGCCGGCGAACTCCCACTGCATGCCACCGCCCATGCGGACCATGTCGCCGTGGGAGTTGGGGCAGCTGTGGAAGCCCCACGCCTGGACCTCCCAGTGACGCACGACCTCGTCGCCGCCGGTGTCCGTCGCGTTCATCGCCGGATCAGCGGCGCACTGCTGGGGCAGCTCCTCGTTGCCTCCGGCCATGGTGCACAGGTCCTCGATGGCGACGTTGTCGCAGGCTCGGGTCTCGGGCGGCGTCGCACCCGCGTGCGGGGCGAGCAGAGATGTCGCGGCGACCACGCAGGCGGCTATGGATCTATTCACGTTTCCCCCGTTCCCATTCGCCGCGAGTATTGCGACGTTTCGGGCTAAATGTCCAGGGGTGACGTCTCGTCGTCCGCCCACTGGTCGGTGCCCTCGCCCGAACGCCCGCGCGCCCGGTCGCGGACGCGCCCGAACAGGATCGCGACCTCGTAGAACAGGCACATCGGCAGCCACATCGCGAGGAACGTGAACGGGTCCTGGCTCGGCGTGATGACGGCCGCGAAGACCGAGAGCCCGAAGAACATCCCGCGCCGCCATTGCCGCAGCCGCGCGGTCGGCGTCACGCCGATGATGTTCAGGAAGATCATCAGCAGCGGGAACTCGAACGACACCCCGAAAGCCAGCAGCATCAACGTCACGAACGACAAGTAGCGGTCGATCGTCAGCACGGTCACGACGCCGCTGCCGCCGATGCCGAGCAGGAACCCCAGGCCCTTGTCCAGGGTGACGTACGAGAACGTCGCGCCGGCGCCGAAGAGCACCAGCGACGCCGTCACGAACGGCACCGCCCACCGCCGCTCGCGCGGGTGCAGCCCCGGCGTGACGAACGCCCAGAGCTGCCACAGCCACACCGGCGCGGCGCCCAGCGTGCCGACCATCAGGGCGACCTTCATCCGGACGAGGAACTGGTCGAGCACGCCGAGCGCGGCGAGGTCGCAGCCGTTGGCGCCGTTGAAGCGCCGGTCCGCGGGCAGCGAGCAGTACGGCTGCTTGAGGAACTCGAAGATCGGCTCCCACAGGACGTACGCGGCGATCGCGCCGATCGCGACGGCGACCAGGCTCTTGACCAGGCGCGAACGCAGCTCGGTCAGGTGCTCGACGAGCGTCATCCGCGAGTCGTCGGGCGTCCGGGGGCGCCGCCGCGCGCGCTCCGCGCGGGCCTCAGTCATCGGCAGGGCGGTGGGTCAGCGCTCCGCGGCGCCGCGGTCCCGCGCCGCCTTCCACTCCGCGAACTCGCGCCGCTCGCGCTCCTCCGCCGTCTCGCCGGCGGTCAGCTCGGGAGTGTCGCCGCCGCGCATCCCCTTGGTCTCGGCCTTGAAGATGCGCATCGAACGGCCGAGCGAGCGCGCGGCGTCGGGCAGCTTCTTCGAGCCGAACAGCAGCACCAGCACGGCGAGGATCGCGAAGAGCTCGAAGCCCTGGGGCAGGTTCATACGCCGTCCTCGGGTGCGGAGATCCGTCGTTCGCGAGTGTACGGCGCGGTCGCGGGCTTGATCGCGTCCAGCGCGGCCGACGCCTCGGCGATCCGCGTGGACGCGGCGGCGACGGTGCGCCCGAGCGAGCGGACGCGCTGGTAGGTCTTCCAGGCGAGCACGCCGACGAGGGCGAAGCAGGTCAGGAAGACGACGACCGCGCCGACGACGACGTACACCACGGGCTCATCGTAGGGGCCCGCCGCGGCCCGAGCAGGTGCGCGCTAGGCGGAGACGTGCGCCGCCGCGGCGGAGAGGAACGACGTCGAGTTGAGCTGGAGCGCGAAGTCGAGCAGGTCGTCGTAGGTGAGCGTCGGCCCGGTGTGCGACTCGAGCGCCTCGGCAGGCAGCTCCCACACCTCGGCGCGCACGCCGCCCGACATCAGCAGCGAGACCACGTGGTCGTCGGCCGGCTTGCGCACGGTGTCGCAGCACTTCGGGCAGACGAACGTGTAGTACGACTGCGGCGCGTGGTTGCACACCATGAGCGTGACGTCCGCGCTCGTCAGCTCGACCTCGCCGCAGGCGGGGCAGGAAGCCTTGATGGTCGTCACGGGAGTGTCCTCTCGCTCGCAGGAACACCCAACGCATCGGCAGGACCGCCGAAATGCTTGACCGCCGGACGGGGCCATCCCCGGGAGGCCCAAGCGGACTAGTCCGCCCGGGTGTACGCCTCCAGGGCGGCCGCGGCGGTCTCCCGTACCGCCACACCGAGGGACGAAGGCGACACGACGCGCGCGTGCGGGCCGAGCCGCAGCAGCAGCCGGCGCAGCCAGCCGTCGTCGTGCACCCGCAGCGTGAGCCGTACGCCGCCGCCGTCGAGGTCCTCGACGGTCTCGTACGGGTGGTAGTCGGCCACCCACCGGGCCTCGCGGCCGAGGTCGAGCACGACCTGCGGGTCGTCGTGCGCCGGCTCGTACAGCCCCTCCGACAGCGTGCGCGCCGACGCCTCCGACGGTACCTCGGCCGGCACGTCGAGCAGCACCGCGTCGAGCACCCGGTCGAGCCGGAACAGCCGCACGTCCTCGACCCGCCGGCACCAGCCTTCGAGGTACCACCGGCCCTCGACGTTGACGACCCGCATCGGGTCGACGTCGCGCTCGGTCACCTCGTCGCGCGAGGGGTTGTGGTAGCGGATCCGCAGCCGCTGCCGGGCGTCCGTCGCCTTCTCGACCAGCGCCAGCGTCTCCCCCGCCGCGTCGAGGGACACCTCGACGCGGCCGGCCTCCTCGACGGCGCCGAACGCCGCCTCCAGCTTGGCCAGCGCGCGGTCCAGCGCGTCCCGCTCGACCAGGCCGGGCTCGGCGGCCAGGGCGCGCGCGGCGACGACGAGCGCCAGCGCCTCCTCCGGCGTGAGCCGCAGCGGCCGGGCGAACGTGTCCGCGTTGCGCAGCGTGATGCGGTCGCCCTCGTACGACACCTCGATCAGGTCGCCGGGCGTGTAGCCGGGCAGGCCGCAGAAGAACAGCAGGTCGAGGTCGTCGCGGAGCTGCCGCTCGGTGACGCCGAACACCGCCGCCGCCTCGGCCACCTCGATGCCCGGGTGCTGCTGGAGGTACGGCACCAGCGCGAGCATCCGCGACAGCCGCGTGGCCGAGCGCGTCACGCGAGCACCGCGCGCAGCCGCGCGACGACGGCGGCCACGGCCTCGGCCGGGGACACGACGACGGCGTCCGGGCCGAAGCCGGCCAGCCACTCGGCGAACCGGTCGAGGTCGCCGAGCGGCACGTCGAGCTCGGTCCAGCCGTCCGGCAGCTCGCGCGCCGCGGTCGCCGTCCGGCGCAGGTCCCACGCCGCGTCCGGCGCGACGCGCACGGTCGCGGTGCCGGTGGCCGGCTGGTCGAACGGCGCCACCATCGCCTGCAGGTCGAGCCCCTCGGGCACGACCACCGACCCGGGCGCGCCGACGGGCGTCACGTCGCTGGTGACCCGCGACAGCTTGAAGACGCGGGCGGCGGCGCGGTCGCGGTCGTGGCCGACGACGTACCACTTGCCGTGCCGGTGCACGATGCCCCACGGCTCGACGGTGCGGCGCACCGGCGCGTCGGCGTACGACGGCGTGTAGTCGAACGTCACCGCCCGCCGCGCGCGCACCGCGGCCAGCATCGGCTCGAACGCCGCGTCGCGCGCCGCCACCCGGGGCTCCACCGGCGCGGTGGCGACCGGGTCGGCCTCGACCCCGGCGGCGCGCAGCTTCAGCAATGCGCTGGCGCTCGCGTCGGCGAGCCCCGCGGACTGCCACAGCCGCGCGGCCAGCGCGACGGCGGCGGCCTCGTCGGGCTCCAGCGACACCGGCGGCAGCTCGTACGAGTCGCGCGGGATCAGGTAGCCGACCTCGTCGCCCCACACGTCGAGCGGCTGCGTCTCCAGCGGCACGCCCAGGTCGCGCAGCTCGTCCTTGTCGCGCTCGAACATCCGCCGGAACGACTCGTCGTCGGCCTGGTCGTAGCCCGGCACCACGGCGCGCACCTGCTCGATCGTCACCGGCCGCCGGGCGGACAGCAGCATGAGCATCAGGTTGACGAGGCGTTCGAGCTTGGGCGCCGACACGGCGGCTCCTACTGCGGCGCGAACGTGTTCTGGGGGCCGACGCCCGCGTCCACGCTGACCAGGTCGACGATGAAGATCAGCGTCTCGTTCGGGCCGATCGGGCCGCCGCCGTCCGGGCCGTACGCGAGGTCCGGCGGGATGACGAGCTGCCGCCGGCCGCCCTCCTTCATCCCGATGAGGCCCTGGTCCCACCCGGCGATGACCTCCTCGCCGCCGAGGATGAACGAGATCGTGCTGTCGCCGGGGTCGAACGTGGAGTCGAACTCCTTGCCGTCGTAGTGCAGGCCCCGGTACTTCACGGTCAGCGTGTTGCCGGGCACCGCGGTCTTGCCGGTGCCGACCACGACGTCGGTGCTCAGCAGCCTGGTCGGCTTCGTCGCCGGGATGCTCGGCGTCGGCGTGCCCGTGGGCAGCGTGAAGGAGAGGCTCGGCTCGCGCGAGGCGGAGGACTTCGGCTCGTCGTCGCCGCACGCGGGCAGCAGCAGCGCGGCGGCGAGGAGCAGGGCGGTTCGGCGCACGCCGCCACGCTACCGTGCGGCGTGTGATCCGCATGCGGCACGGGCGCGTCACCGGCGTGCGCCGGGCGTGGCCGGGTGCCGTCGAGCTCGACGTCACGGTCGACGGCGACGCCGCCGTCGCGCTCGCCTACCCGGCGCTGGTCGGCACGCCGGAGCCGGGCGACGCGGTGCTGCTCAACACGACGGCCGTCTCGCTCGGCCTCGGCACCGGCGGCTACCACCTCGTCGTGGCCGTGCCGGACCGGCTGCCGCCCGACCGCGAGGGGCCGGGGCACCTCGTCAAGGCCCGGTACACGCCGCTGCAGGCGACCGTCCTCGGCGTCTCCGAGGAGGCGTCGCCGCACCGCGACGCGCTCGCCGCGGCCACCACGGTCGGGGGGATGCCCGTCGTCGTCGCGGACCTGCACTCCGCGCTGCCCGCGGTGCTCGTCGGCATCCGCGAACGCCGCCGCGGCGCGCGGGTCGCGTACGTCATGACCGACGGCGGCGCGCTGCCGCTCTGGCTCTCCCGCACGGTCGCCGCGGTCCGGCCGCTGCTCGCGGGGACGGTGACGGCCGGGCAGGCGTTCGGCGGCGACCTCGAGGCGGTGACGCTGCACGAGGCGCTGCTCGCCGCGCGCGTCGTCCTCGAGGCCGACGTGACGGTCGTGACGCAGGGGCCGGGCAACCTCGGCGTCGGCACGCCGTGGGGGTTCAGCGGGGTCGCGGCGGGCGACGCGGTCAACGCGGTCGCCGCGCTCGGCGGCCGCCCCGTCGCGTCGCTGCGGCTGTCGGACGCCGACCCGCGCGAACGCCACCGCGGCGTCTCGCACCACAGCCGTACGGCGTACGGCGTCGTGGCGCTGGCCCGCGCGGACGTCGTCGTGCCGGTGCTGGACGAGCCGCTGGCGAGCGCCGTCGAGGCCGACCTCGGCGCGATCCGCGAACGCCACGACGTGCACGCCGTCGACGCGTCGCACCTGCTGGAGCCGTTGCGGCGCAGCGGCCTCCCGCTGGAGACGATGGGCCGCGGGCTCGGCGAGGACACCGCCTACTTCCTCGCGGCGGCGGCCGCGGGCTGGCACGCGGCGGGTCTTGGATGAGCCCGCTGCCCGGCCTGCGCCGCCTGCACGGCCACTCCCGACCTGAGGCCGCGCGGCCCGACGACGAGGTCGTGCGCCACGCGTTCTACCGCGTCGGCGGCTACCTGCTGGTCGCGAACCTGGCCGGCGCGACGCTGTCGTTCGTCTACCTCGCGATCGTCTCGCCGGTGCCCGCCACGATCTCCGCCGCCCGCCGCGCGGACATCCAGCGGCAGGGCGTGATCGCGTTCGCGATCTTCATGACGCTCACCGGGATCGTCGTCGGCTGGTACCTCAACGCCCGCCTCAACCGCGTGGGCCGCTGGGCCGCCGAGCACCGCCGCCCCACCGGGACCGAGGTCGAGGAGACGCTCGCCCTCCCCCGCACCCTGCTGGCGCTGCCCGAGGCCGTGTGGCTGCTGGCGGCCGTGACGTTCGGCGTCCAGCTCGCGACGTTCCACGTCGGCTCGGTGCTCGTCGTCCGCGTCGTCACCGGCATCGTGCTCGGCGGGCTCATCACGTCCACGCTGACGTACCTGCTGCTCGAACGCACGCTGCGGCCGGTCGCCGCGCTGGTGCTGTCCTACGGCGTCCTCGACCGGCCGCGGGCGCCCGGCATCATGCGCCGGCTCGTCGTCACCTGGCTGCTCGGGTCGGCGCTGCCGCTGCTCGCCGTCGGCCTGACCCAGACCGTGCGCACGCCGGAGGAGCGCCAGCACCTGGCGGGCGCGATCTGGTTCCTCGTGGCGGTCGGCGTGACGACCGGCGCCGTCACGACCGTGGTGGCCGCGAAGTCGGTGGCGGAGCCGATCAACGACCTGCGCGGCGTGCAGCGCGAGGTCGAGCGCGGGCGGGTCGACGTGCGCGTCCCGGTGAACGACGCGTCCGAGGTCGGCCTGCTCCAGGCCGGCTTCAACGAGATGGTCGCCGGGCTCGCCGAGCGGCGGCGGCTGCAGGACCTGTTCGGCCGGCACGTCGGCGAGGACGTCGCGCGGCAGGCGCTCGAACGCGGCGTGGCGCTCGGCGGCGAGAGCCGCGACGTGAGCGTGCTGTTCGCCGACGTCGTCGGCTCGACCGCGCTCGCGCAGACCCGGCCGGCGGACGACGTGGTGCGCGCGCTCAACGCGTTCTTCGGCACGATCGTCGAGACGGCGCGCGAGGAGGGCGGCTGGGTCAACAAGTTCGACGGCGACGGCGCGCTCTGCGTGTTCGGCGCGCCGGGCGACCTGCCCGGGCACCGGGCGGCCGCGCTGCGGGCGGCCCGGCGGCTGCGCGAACGCCTCGCCGCGCTGCCGGAGGACGTGCGCCTGGAGGCCGGCATCGGCGTCTCCTCCGGCACCGTGACGGCCGGCAACGTCGGCGCCGCGGAGCGGTTCGAGTACACCGTCATCGGCGACCCGGTGAACGAGGCCGCGCGGCTCACCGAGCGCGCGAAGGCCGCGCCGGCGCGGGTGCTGGCGAGCGAGCCGACGGTGGCCGGGGCCGGCGACGAGGCGGGCGCCTGGGCGTGCGCGGGCGAGGAGACGTTGCGCGGGCGCGCGACGCCGACGCGGACGTACGCGCCGGTCTAGAACCGCCCGCCCGCGGAGCCCCAGCCGTACGCGACGAACACCGGCGGCAACGGTGCCACCGCCGCGTCCGCCCGCAGGGTCGCCCACAGCGCGCCGCGGACCGGCGCGGCCGGGCGGAGCACGCCGCCGTCGGGGCTGCGTGCGACGACCCAGTCGCCCGGGCGCAGGTGCCCGTGCACCCACAGCCGCCCGGCGAACGCCGCGGGCAGCGGCGTGTCGCCGGTGAGCGGCACGGCGACCGCGTCGCGCAGCCGGTCGGAGCCGGCGGGCATCACGACGAGCCACGGCTTGCTGCCCACGACGCGGGTCCAGGCGACGACGTCGTACGGCTGCGCCGGCGCGCCCCGCAGTCGCGCGCGCGAGGCCGCGCGGTGCACCGCCCGGCCGGTGACCCACGTCGACAGCAGCGCGAACAGCACGGCGTAGCCCGCCTGCATGCCGCGGTCGTGCGCCGACGTCTCCCACCACGGGTCGATCACGTACGACACCGGCATCGTGTCGCCGGCCGAGCGGCCGCGGGCCTCGACCTGGGAGAGCGGGCGTTCCCACTCGCCGTCGATGCGCCGGTCGAAGAAGCGGACGGCCAGCCCGCGCTCGCCGCTGACGACGCGGCCCTCGGTGCGCACCGGCTCGGGGTTCTCCGGGAGTCCGGGGACCGTCAGCGCGAGCCCGAGGGTGGCCGCCACCAGGACCGCGGCGGCGACGAGCCACAGCACCGTCCCCGCGCCACCCGCGAGCGGCAGCCCCGGCGGCAGCGGCGGCGGCGGGCCGGTGTCGTCCAGGGTGAGCGCGACCTCGCGCACGCTCGCGACGTAGGAGCGCCGGCGGCGGTACGCCAGCGCGAGCACGAGCGCCGCGGCCGCCGCGATCGCGGTCCCGACCGCGAAGACCGCGAAGAACACCCACGGCATCGCGCGGTCGTCCCAGAGGAGGTAGTCGCTCGGGTCGTCGCGCGCGAGGAGGACCTTGACGCCGTCGCCCTCGTAGACGAGCTCGCCGTCGGTGACGACGACGTCGACCTTCCCGGTCTCGGGCGAGGACACCGCGAGCACGCCGTCGCCGATGCCGCCGGCGTCGACGTAGCCGGTGGCGACGACGTAGCGCTCCTTCTCGTACCGCGCCCAGTGCAGGTCCTCGACCCACATCCCGAGGAGCACCGGCAGCACCGGCAGCAGGAGCACCAGCACGATCGCCGCGGTCCGCTGCAGGCCGGCGCCGCCGCGCGAGACCCACCCGGCCACCTGCCACGGGTCGAACGCCGGGAACGCCGGCACGCTCGCCGGCCGCGCCGCGCCGCCCTGGACCGCGCCGCCGTAGCCGGGGGCGTAGCCGACCGGGGCGCCGGGGTACGACGGCGTCTCGGGCGGTGCCTCGAACGGGTTGGCCACCTACATGCTCGCGATCAGCTTCTCGACCCGCTCGTCCACCGCCCGGAACGGGTCCTTGCACAGCACGGTGCGCTGCGCCTGGTCGTTCAGCTTGAGGTGCACCCAGTCGACCGTGAAGTCGCGGCGCTTCTCCTTCGCGCGGCGGATGAACTCCCCGCGCAGCCGGGCGCGGGTCGTCTGCGGCGGCGTCTCCATCGCCTCGGCGATCGTGACGTCGTCGGAGACCCGACGGACGGCGCCCTTGCGTTCGAGCAGGTAGTACAGGCCGCGCTCGCGGTTGACGTCGTGGTACGCGAGGTCGAGCAGCGCGACCTTGGGCGAGGACAGCGGCAGCTTGTGCTTGGCCCGGTAGCGCTCGACGAGCTGGTACTTCGTCACCCAGTCGACCTCGCGGGCGACGAGGTCCAGGTCGCCGGTCTCGATCGCGGTGAGCGTGCGGCCCCACAGGTCGAGGACCCGCTCGGCGACCGGGTCGCTGCCGCGCCGGGTCACGAAGTCGCGGGCCTTGGCGTGGTACTCGTGCTGGATCTCCAGCGCGCTCGCCTCGCGGCCGTTCGCCAGCTTCACCCGCTTGCGACAGGTGATGTCGTGCGACACCTCGCGGATCGCGCGGATCGGGTTCTCCAGCGTGAGGTCGCGCATCACGACGCCGGCCTCGATCATCCGCAGCACCAGGTCGGTGGTGCCGACCTTGAGCAACGTCGTCGTCTCGTTCATCGACGAGTCGCCGACGATGACGTGCAGCCGCCGGAACCGCTCGGCGTCGGCGTGCGGCTCGTCGCGGGTGTTGATGATCGGGCGGCTGCGCGTCGTCGCCGACGACACGCCCTCCCAGATGTGCTCGGCCCGCTGGCTCACGCAGAACACCGCGCCGCGCGGCGTCTGCAGCACCTTTCCCGCGCCCGCGATGATCTGCCGGGTCACGAGGAACGGGATGAGGATGTCGGCCAGCCGGCTGAACTCCCCGTGCCGGCCGACGAGGTAGTTCTCGTGGCAGCCGTAGGAGTTGCCGGCCGAGTCGGTGTTGTTCTTGAACAGGTAGATCTGGCCGGCGATCCCCTCCTCGTGCAGCCGCTGCTCGGCGCTCGCGAGCAGGCTCTCGAGGATGCGCTCGCCGGCCTTGTCGTGGGTCACCAGGTCGACCAGCGAGTCGCACTCCGGCGTCGCGTACTCGGGGTGGCTGCCGACGTCGAGGTAGAGCCGCGCGCCGTTCTCCAGGAAGACGTTGCTGCTGCGGCCCCACGACACGACCCGGCGGAACAGGTAGCGCGCGACCTCGTCCGGCGAGAGCCGCCGCTGGCCGCGGAACGTGCACGTGACGCCGTACTCGTTCTCGAGGCCGAAGATGCGGCGGTCCATGACCGCATCGTAGGCGGGAACGCCGAAGGGAACGGCCCGGCGCCGCGTAAGTCCGGTACGGCCGCCACCGCGGCGGCGCCCGCCCCCGGGGAGGTTCCATGGCCACCACGACCCGCCTGGCCGGCTCGGTCGCCGTCGCGGCCGCGCTGCTCGCGCCGCTCGCGCCCGCCGCCGCCGACGCGGCGAGCACGATCACGGTCGGCATCGAGAACGGCTGCGAGCCTGTGACGGGCGCCTGCACGATCGTCCAGGGCGACTGGGGCGTGAAGATCGTCCGCGGCGACCCGTACTGCCCGTCGCCGTCCCCGTCCGGCTCCGGCACCGGCCTCTACGTCGGCCACGGCTCCTGGGACTGGATCGCCTGCCTCACCTGAGCGAGTCGACCACCAGCCGCAGGTCGGCGACGGTGGTGCGCGGGTTGACGATGCACAGCCGCAGCGCGGGCAGCCCGGCGTGCACCGTCGGGACGACGAACGCCTCCCCCGCCGCCAGCATCCGGTGGCTCCACTCCTGGTAGTCGGCGGCGGTCCAGCCACGCCGGCGGAACACCACGACCGACAGCTCCGGCTCGAGCTCCAGGTCGAGCACGGGGGACGCCTTGACCAGCTCGGCCGCGACACGAGCGTGGGCGAGGCAGGTCTCGACCGCGGCGGCGTAGGCGTCGGTGCCGTACGCCGCGAGGGAGAACCAGAACGGCAGCCCGCGCGCCCGCCGCGACAGGTGCACCGCGTAGTCGGACGGGTTCCACTCGCCGGTGTCGGCGAGGTCGTTGAGGACGTCGAGGTAGCGCGCGCGCTGGGTGTGCGCGGCCCGCGCGAGCGCCGGGTCTCGGTAGAGGACCGCGCACGCGTCGAACGGCGCGAACAGCCACTTGTGCGGGTCCACCACGAACGAGTCCGCCCGCTCGATGCCGGCGAACCTCGGCCGCGCCGACGGCGCCGCCAGCGCGGCCCCGCCGTACGCGCCGTCCACGTGCAGCCACGTCTCCCCCACGGCCTCGGCGACCGACGCCAGGCCGTCGACCGCGCCGAGGTTGGTGGAGCCCGCCGTGGCGACGACCGCGAAGCAGCGCTCGCCGAGCCGGGCCAGCTCCGGCGCCAGCGCGGCACCGGTGAGCCGGTCGCCGGGCACCACGACCAGCTCGGCGTCCATCACCGAGGCGGCGGTGGCCACCGACGAGTGCGACGACTCGCCGGCCACCAGCGCCCAGCCGCCCTCCGGCCGCCGGCCGAGCCGCGCGGCGGCCGCCTGGCGCGCCGCGACGAGCGCCGAGAGGTTGCCCATCGTGCCGCCGGAGACGAAGCAGCCGCCGGCGCCCGGCGGGAGCCCGGCCAGGTCGGCGAGCCAGCGCAGCGCCTGGTTCTCGGCCCACACCGCGCCGCCGCCCTCGAGCCACGAGCCGGCGTAGATCGAGCAGGCGCTGACGACGAGGTCCGCGATGACCGACGCCTCGGTCGGCGCCGCCGGCACGAACGCCAGGTAGCGCGGGAAGTCCACGGAGAGGCAGGCCGGCTCCAGCACGTCGGTGAACAGCCGCAGCACCGCGCCCTCGCCGAGGCCGCCCGCGGTGACCGTCTCCCCCGCCGCCGCGTCGAGCTCCTCGCGGGTGCGCGGCGTGCCGAGCCGCAGCGCGCCGCTCGCGTCGGCGCCGGCCCGGCGGCGGGCGAACGCGAACGCGTCCGACGCGAACGCGTCGATGTCGCCGTCGTAGCGGTGCATGTTCGGCCGGCACGCGGCCGCCGCGCGCTCGGCGGCGGCGACCGCCTCGTCCAGCGCGCTCATGCGCCGGTGATCTTGTCGAAGATGCCCTGCAGCTCCTCCTCCTCGGCGTTCGTCGTGCCCGCCCAGAAGTACAGGCGCCGGCGCGTCGCGTCGTCGGGGAACAGGACCGGGTTGTCGGCGAGCTTCGCCGACTCGCCGCCGGCGCGTTCCAGCACCTCGCGGACGCCGACCACGGGCGAGATGTACTGCACGCTGCGGGTGATGCGCGCGGCGTTCTCCGGGTCGTAGACGAAGTTCATCCAGTCGCCGGCGGAGGCGACGTTCTTGGCGCCCTTCGGGACGACCATGCTGTCGAACCAGCGGATGCCGCCCTCCTCCGGGATCACGAACCGGATGTCCGGGCGGGTCTTCTGGAGCTGCACGATGTCGCCGGACCAGGCGAGGCAGGCGGCGAACTCGCCCTTCTTCAGCGCGTCGACGTACTCGTTGGCGGTGAACCGCGCGACCTGCCGGGCGTTGACCACCGACTCCAGCCGGAACAGCGCCTCCTTCGCGGTGTCGAGCGTCGCGCGGCTCGGGTCCGCGCCGGCCGCGAGCATGAACAGCCCGGCGACCTCGCGCATCTCCGACACCATCCCGACCTTGCCGCGCAACGACGGGTCGAGCAGGTCGGCGAACGCCCTCAGCTCCCGCCCGGTCAGCGCCGGGTCGTACGCGATGCCGGTGATGCCGACCTGCCACGGCATGTGGAACCGCGCGCCGCGGTCCCAGGCCATGCCGAGCAGGCCGGGGTCGACGTTGACGTGGTTCGGCACGCGCTCCAGCGGGATCTGGTTGAGCAGGCCGCGTTCGAGCAGCCGGGCCACCACCCAGTACGTCGGCACGACGACGTCGTAGCCGGTGGCGTCGCCCTTCTCCAGCTTCGAGAAGACCTCGGACAGGCCGTAGTCGTTGTCCTCGTACGCGTCGGAGTAGTCGACCTCCGTGTCCGCCTCGATCGCGAAGCGCCGGACGGTGCCGAGGCTGGCGCCCTCGTCCTCGTCGATGTACTGCGGCCAGTTCAGGATGCTCAGCTCGCCGGTCGGCCCGCCCGCGTCGTCGGGCGAGGCGGCGCGCAGCCCGCGCGAGCAGGCCGCGAGGCCGGTCGCCGCCGCGCCGAGGAGGAACGCCCGCCTGCTCACCATGCGCGTCATCGGTACTCGTTGATCCTCATCTGGAAGCCGGCCAGCGCCGCGACCGCGCCGGCGAGGGGCAGCAGCAGGACGACGAACGGCAGCCGGCTCGTCGTGGCCGCGGCGTCGCCGAGCCCGTCGAGGAACTGGTCGCGGTTCTGCCCGAGCACCGCCTCGACGGAGTAGTTGAACGCCGTGAACGACGCCGCCGCCGGGCCGACCGCGACCGCCCGCGCCTCGTCTGGGGTGCGGGCCCGCCGGACCGCGTCGACGGTCTCCCGGTAGCGCTGCCAGCGCTGCGTCATCTCGGCGACCGCGGCGCGCTCGCGCGGCGAGTCCGCGGCCTGCGCGGCGAGGCCGAGCAGCCCGC
This sequence comes from Mycobacteriales bacterium, assembly GCA_036382875.1. Classification (GTDB taxonomy): domain Bacteria; phylum Actinomycetota; class Actinomycetes; order BP-191; family BP-191; genus BP-191. The sequence continues at coordinate 29,909 of DASVPJ010000023.1, read as the reverse complement.
CGGGCGCGCCGTACGCGGTGCCCGCGCGGATCGCGGCGACGGTCTCCGGCGTCACGCGCGACGCGGCCAGCGCGGTGAGCCCCTGGTCGGCCTCGCGCCGCCGCGCCGCGTCGCCGGTGATCAGCGCGAGCGTCTCGTCGGCCTTGGCGCCGAACGCCGTCGTCTGCAGCCGCGCGGTGAACGCGATCGACTCGTACCCCTCGCGCCGCGCGGTGTCGACCGCGCGGCCGCTGCGCGCGTCGGCGACGCCGACCCAGACCAGCGCGATGCCGACGCAGACCGTGGCGGCGACGAGCAGCGGGTTGAGCACCCGGCGGGTGGTGAGGAACAGCAGCCCCTGCCCGCCCACGAGGGCGAGCAGCGCGACCGTGAGCGACGCGCGGGCGAGCGGGAAGCCGTCGTCGCGGCGCCGCTCGTCGCGGCCGAGGCGGGCGCGGGTGGCGTCGGTGAGGCGTTGCGCGTCCTGCCCGATCGTGCGGTCGAGCAGCGTCACCGCGCGGACGAGGTCGTCGTCGGCGGCGTCGGAGCGCGCGCGGTTGCCGGCCCGCGCCGCTTCGACCAGGCCGGCGTAGCGGGTAACGGCGACCGACACCTTGCCGAGCAGCGCGTGCGTCGCGGCGTCGTCGCCCGCCAGCGACGCGATGTCGGCGAGCTGCTCGGTCGCCCGGGCGAGCGCCTGCTCGTACAGCCGCCGCTGCTCCGGGTCCTCGTTCGCGCCGGAGAAGAACGCCGCCGTCGCCGCGGCGTCGGCCTCGGCGAGGCTGGAGACGAGGCTCTGCGTGGCGACGAGCACCGGGCCGCTGTCGTCGCGCGCCGAGTGGGTCGACGAGCGCATGGTCGCCGCGCTGATCGTGCCGAGCACCGCGGCCAGCACCGCGACCAGGCCGATGGCCGCGGCGGCGATGCGGTAGCGGCCCGGGGTCGTTCGCGTGGAGAACCGGCCCGCCGGCGCGGGCGGGGCGGGCGGCGCGGCCACCGTCATGTCGTTGCCCGCCGCGTGACCGTGATGGTGGTGAACGCGCCGAGGTGCACCCGGTCACCGTCGCGCAGCGGCACCTCGGTGCCGGCCTTGATCGGCCGCGGGTCGTCGTTGAGCCAGGTGCCGTTGGTGGAGCCGACGTCGACGATCGACCACGAGCCGTCCGCCGCGCGGCGCAGCACCGCGTGCCGGTGCGACACCGCCGGGTCCTCGGTCGCGCCGCCGAGGTCGAGCTCGGGGAAGTGGCCGCGCTCGTCGCGCCGCCGGCCGATCTCGACCTCGTCGCCGGTCAGCTCGACCTCGCGCGGGGCGAGGCCGTCCGGGAACGCGATCGGCGTCGGCGAGTCGGCCTGGTTCGAGTCGAAGAACGCCCGGTCCGCCTCGACCACCGCGACCCACCCGCTGGGGGCGCCCTGGGGGGCCGCGCCGCCGGAGGGGGCGGCGTTACCGGCGTTCCCGGAGGGGGCGGCGGGCGTGGCCGGGGCCGGGCGGGCGGGCTTGTCCGGCATCTTCCCGGTCGCGAAGTCCAGGCCGCACACCTCGCAGAACACGTCGTCCGCGGTGCGTTCGGCGCCGCAGCTCGGGCACTGCCCGCTGACCGGGATCGGCATCGTCGCGCCGGCCGCCGCCCCCGTCGCCGCCCCGCCCGCCGCCGGGGCCGCCGACATCGGCGTGCCGCACTGGTCGCAGTAGTCGTCGGTCCCCGACCGGGCGCCGCAGGACGGGCAGGTGGCGGTCACGCGCCGGCCTTCGGCTGCGCGGCCTTCTGGACCCGGACGGTGCGGGTGGACCGGGTGTCCAGCTCCATCTCGTCCAGCGCGGCCACGTCGCGCTTCACCCGCACCGTGCCGGTGGCCGCGTCCTCGATGTCGACCACCTTGCGGAGCAGCTTCACGGTGCCGTCGTGGCCGGACGCGGCGGCGAGCTGCACCGCGCGGCCGAGCTTGATCGTGGCGGTGCCGAGGTCGCCCTGCTTGCGCGCCTCCAGCCCCTCCTGGATCGCCTCGGCGAGCTCGGCCTGGCCGGTGTAGTGCGCGACCTGCGCGTCGATCCGGGTCGACAGCGCCTCGTCGTCGGTCCACACGGCGCGCACCAGCGCCTGCGAGATCTGCTCGTCGCCGACCATCAGCGAGACCCGCGCGGCGAGCTTCTCGTCGCCCACCGCCCCGGGCGGCACGGTGACCGCCAGGTGGTAGTCGCGGCTCTCGTCGCCGCCCCACGCGCCGGTCGGGTAGTCGCGGGTGAGCTCGTTGACCTCGACCGCCCGGGGGGTCAGGTCCTCGATGCTCGGCGCGACCTGCCGGACGAACTTCACGGTCGAGCCCTTCGGCGACCAGACGCGCAGCCGGACGTCCGCGACCGACTTGCCGACGGCGCGTTCGAGGAACGCCTGGAAGTCGTCGTCCATGTCCTCCGGGCTCTTGATGATGTCGACCTCGCCGAGCAGCGCGGAGCTGATCTTGCGCAGCTCGGCGACGTGCCACTTCTCGCCCACGCCGCGGGTGTCGCACTGGAACGCGCCCACGCACCGCGCGATCGCCTGGTCGAGCAGCTCGGGCCGCTCGCCCTCGTTGTTGCCGTCGGTGACGAGGTACGCCATGCGGATCGCGTTGGGGAACGGCGTCACGATGTCGCGCGTCAGGTCGAGCCAGTGCGAGATCGCGGTGCCGCCATCGGCGTCGAGGCCGCGGACCAGCGCCATCGCCTCCTGCCGCGTCCGGTCGTCGGCCGGCACCGGCGCGGGTCCGAACCGCCCCGGCGGCGGGTAGACGCAGCGTGCGGTCTCGTTGCCCGCGACGACGGCGAACAGCGTGCCGTCCGGCAGCACCTCGATCGCCGCGGCGGTCGCCCGGCGGGCCGCGCGGATCTTGGCGTTCGCCATCGACGTGCTGGTGTCGACCACGAGCACGACGACCCGCTCGGCGCCGGTCGCGGCGGGCGGCCCGCCCTCGGTCGTGACGGTGACGACGGCGTTCACGTCGGCCGCGCCCTGGGGCAGGTACTCGTTCTGGAACACCGTGGCGCTGAACTTCATGGAACGGCGTCTCCTCTCGGCGCCGGCACGTCGACCACGACGACCGTGATGTTGTCGGCGCCGCCCGCGCCGTTGGCCAGGTCGACCAGCGCGCGGGCAACGGTGAGCGGGTCGCCCTCCCCCGCGGCCGGGCGGTCCGCGTAGTTCCACAGCCCGTCCGAGCAGAGCAGCAGCCGGCCCGCGCCGGGGAACTCGAAGCGCGACGCGGCCGGCGCCCACTCCGGGTCCGCATCCTCGCCGAGCCACTTGGTGAGCGTGTGCGTGCCGGGCAGCGCGTCGTCCGCGGTCAGCGGGACCGCCTCGGCGCCGGCCGGCAGCCAGTAGGCGCGGCAGTCGCCGAGGTTCCACAGGTCGGTGCCGCCGCCGTCGACCAGCGCGGCGAGGTAGGTGCACGACGGTGGTACGGAGTCGGCGGCGTACGGCACCGCCGCGACCGCGTCGCGCGCCGCCGCGTAGGCGGCGGCCGGGTCGTCGGCGAGCAGCGGGAGCGCGACGTCACACGCGGCCTGCGAGGCCACGTCGGCGGCCGAGCTGGACGACACCCCGTCGCACACGACGGCGGCCAGCCGCCCGTCGGGCAGCACCGTGACCGCGAACGCGTCCTCGTTGCGGTGGTGCCTGCGCCCCTTGTCGGTGACGGCCGCGACGTGCGGCGCGGGCACCGCCTCCAGGTGGTCGCGGCCGACCGGCTGCTTCATGCCGCACTCGCCGCAGTAGCCGTCCTGGACGAGCGCGGCGGCCGCGCCGCACGAGGCGCACGAGCCGGCCGCGCCGCCCCCCGCGCCGCCGGCCGACGGCGCGGCGGGCACGGACACGAGCGTCTCGCCGCAGGCCTCGCAGAACGCGTCGCCCGCCGCGACGCCCGCCCCGCACGAGGGGCAGGTCGCGACGCCGGTCACGGTCATACGAGGCTCACCGGCCGCACCCGGTTGGCCCGGTCGACCAGCCGGTAGCGCTCGGCGTCGTCGGCCGTGACGTCGGCCAGGCTGCGCAGCGCGCGTTCCAGGCTGGCCCGCACGTCGCGCTCCGGCCGCCAGGAGGTGCCCGAGGCCAGCGCGGCCTCGTACAGCGCGATCTCGAGCCGGGCGCGGCCCGCCTGGTCGAGGCCGAGCGCCTCGATCCGCGCCGCGGCGTCGGCGAACCGCTGGGTGGCCACCAGCGTGGCGACGGCGTCGTTCTGCGCGGCGGCGAACTCCCGGTGCGTGCGCGGGATCCGGTCGAACGCCGTGAGCGCCCGGTCGGGCTCGCCGAGCCGGGTCAGGCAGCGGGCGAGGCCGCGCGCGGCGGCGACGTAGCCCGGGTCGACGATGGACACCACGTCGTAGAGCGCCGCGGCGGTCGGGACGTCGCCGCCGCGCTCGGCGGCCACGGCGGCGGCGAGCTTCGGCGCGAGCTCGCCCGGCACCTCGGACCGGCAGCGGTCGAACGCCGCCGCCGCCTCGTCGTACCGGCCGCGCTGCAGCGCGGCCACGCCGCGCAGCCAGTGGCCGCGCCACTCCCACGGGTCGGCCTGCTCGATCGAGTCGAGCTCCGCGTCGGCGGCGGGCAGCGCGCCGGAGGCGATGCGCGCGGCGGCCCGGCGCAGCCGTACCTCGACGGTCTCGGTCACCCGGCCGGCGCCGACCGCCTCGGTGATCGCCTCGATCTGGCGCTGCGGGTCCTCCGGCAGGTTCGCGAGGAACGCCGCCGCGTCGTCGCCCGGGTCCACCGCCAGCGCGGGCAGCGCGTCGTCGAGCGGCAGCCCGCCGAACAGCGTGCTGGCGCCCGGCTGCGGCATGCCGGTCGAGAGCGCGACGACCTCGCGGAGCACGCCGGCGAGCTGGTCGCCCAGCTCGCCCACCGTCTGGAACCGGTCGTCCGGGTGCGGCGCGGTCGCCTTGAGCAGCAGCCGGTAGAACGAGTCGTACGACGCCAGCGCCGGGTGGTCCGCCGGGTCCGGCAGCGCGTGCGCGAACGTCGACTGGTAGCCGCGGAAGTCCAGCGTCAGCACCGCGAGCGTCCGGCCGATCGTGTAGACGTCGGACGCCACCGACGGACCCAGCTCGGCGATCTCCGGGGCCTGGAACCCGACGGTGCCGTAGACGTCGCCGCCGGGGTCGTCCAGGCGGCGCACGGCGCCGAGGTCGATGAGCTTCACCTGGTCGCCGACCTGGACGACGTTGTCCGGCTTGAAGTCGCAGTACACGAGCCCGCGGTCGTGCATGAACGCGAACGCCGGCAGCACCGCGAGCACGTACGCGATCGCCTGGTCGACCGGGAGCGGGTCGGGGTTGCCCCCGTTGGCGTCGCGGCGCTCCTTGAGGAGCTGCTTGAGCGACCGGCCGCCGACGAACTCCATGACGATGAAGCCGGCGCCCTCGTGGGTGACGAAGTTGACGATGCCGACGATGGCCGGGTGCTGGATCTCGGCGAGGAACCGCCGCTCGGCCACGGCCGCGGCCATCGCCGCCTCGTCGCCGGCGTTGAGCAGCCCCTTCAGCACGACCCACCGGTCGTTCACCGCGGTGTCGCGCGCCAGGTAGATCCAGCCGAGGCCGCCGTGCGCGAGGCAGCCCGCGACCTTGTACTGCCCGCCCACGACCTCGCCGGGGTCGAGCTTCGGCCGGAAGTCGAACGGCTGGCGGCAGCGCGGGCAGAACCCGCTGACCCGCCCCTCCTTGTCGCCGCGCGAGCGGCCGACCGGGCTGCCGCACGACGCGCAGAACCGCTTCTCCTCCGCCACCTCGGGCTTGCGCAGCACGACGGCGGCCGCGTCCAGCGGCGGCGCGGGCGGGACGTCCACCAGGCCGCCGCCGATGACCGTCCGCCGGGTGACGCGGGTGGACGCCGTCACGGTGCGGCGGCTGCCGCGCGCCTTCGCCGAGCCGGTGACGAGGCTGCCGCTGGTGACACCGAGCGGCCGGGAGACGATCGGCCGCGAGACGGCGGCGGACGGCGCGGCGCCGGCCGCGCGCGGGCCGGCCGCGCGTGCGGCGGCCGCGGGCGCCGCCGCTCCGGGGCGGGCCTTCGTCCCGCACGTGTCGCAGTACCCGTCCGCCGCGACGTGCCCGCCGCAGCCCGGCTCCGCGCAGGCCGTCGTCATCGGTTCACCTGGCTCACGTACTCGTGCACGAGCCGCTCCGCCGCGTCGAGGTCGCAGGGCGCGGTGTAGAGGGCGGCGCGGGCGGCGTCGTAGCGCGCCTCGACGTCGGGGGTCTCGGCGCGGCCGGTGGCGAGGCCCTTGGCGCGGTACGCGTCGAGCAGGCCGCGCAGCTCGTCGCGCCGCTCGACCGGCGCGCGGTTCGCGGCGACGACGGCGCGGGCGTTGGCCCGCCACTCCCCCGCCACCTCCCGCCAGCGGTCGAGGCCGACCGAGGCGGGCCGCCAGTCGCCCTGGGCCGCCTCGCGTTCGATGCGCGCCAGCCACGGGCGCAGGCCGTGCCGTGGCTCGTCCAGCGCGGCGGCGTCGAGCGGCCGCAGCACGCCCCGCGGCGCGCGCACCTTGCGCTCGGCCTCGGCCAGCGCGGTGGCCCCGTCGGCGACCAGCGCGGCGACCTCGTCGAGCAGCGCGCGGGCCGCGGCCAGGTCGTCCGGCAGCGCGGTGTACCGGCGGTGCAGGCCGGCGACGTGGTCGTGCGCGTCCGCGACGTGCTGCGCGAGCACCGCGACCTCGGGGGCGTCCGTCGGGTCGGCGGCCACCGCCGCGACCGCGCGGTCCATCGCGGTGCGCGCGGCCACGACCAACGGGTCCTCCCGCGCCCCGACCTCGGCGGCCAGCGCCTCGGTCCGGGCCAGCACGGGCGTCGCGTGCTCCACCGCGACCAACGCCGCCCGCACCCGGTCGGCCAGGGCCCGCGCCTCCGCGACCACGCGGTCCACCTCACGCCGCATCTCCTCGACCGCGGCGCCCGCGGCGGCGGCCTGCGACGCGTCGGACTCGCTGCGTTCGACGGCGTCCTGGACCAGCGGGTAGCGGTCCCAGAGCGCGCCGATCGCCGTCGCGACGGCGCGCGCGGCGGCGGAGGGCTGCGGCCGGACGAACGCCACGTCGGGGTCGCCGTCGAGCGCGACGAGCGACGCGGAGAGGGTGGCGAACGCCTGCCGAAGGGACGCGACGACCTGCTCGCGCGCCGTCGACCTCACCCCCCTCGTGGTGGCGCCGCCGTCCGGCCGGCGGGGCGGCGCTGCTGTCGAGCGAGCGTCCACCTTAGCGTGACGATCCCGGCGTTCCGCCACGCCGCGAATACCGGTCGCTCGCGATCGGCGCGGCCTCTAGGGTCGGCGCCGTGGAGTCCTACGTCACCGCGCGCGGGCTGACGAAGACGTTCGGGTCGTTCACCGCGGTCGACGGGATCGACTTCGACGTCGCGCGCGGCGAGGCGTTCGGCTTCCTCGGCCCCAACGGCGCGGGCAAGAGCTCGACCATGCGGATGATCGGCTGCGTGTCGCCGGTGTCGGCCGGCGAGCTGCGGGTGCTCGGCATGGACGCGCGGACGGACGGCCAGCGGATCAAGGCGCGGCTCGGCGTGGTCCCGCAGGAGGACACGCTCGACATGGAGCTGACCGTCCGCGAGAACCTCGTCCTCTACGCCCGCTACTTCGGCATCGCGCGGGCCGACGCCCGCGAGCGGGCCGGCCGGCTGCTCGACTTCGTGCAGCTCGGCGAGCGCGGCGACGACAAGGTGGAGCCGCTCTCCGGCGGCATGAAGCGGCGGCTCACGATCGCGCGGTCGCTCGTCAACGACCCCGAGGTGCTGCTGCTCGACGAGCCCACCACCGGCCTGGACCCGCAGGCCCGGCACGCCGTCTGGGACCGCCTGTACCGGCTCAAGCACGAGGGCGTGACGCTCGTGCTGACGACGCACTACATGGACGAGGCCGAGCAGCTCTGCGACCGGCTCGTCGTGATGGACCGCGCGAAGATCGTCGCCGAGGGCTCGCCCCGCGAGCTCATCGCGCGCTACTCCTCGCGCGAGGTGCTCGAGGTACGCCTCGCGCCGGGCACCTCGGCCGACCTCGGCGCCCTGCTCGGCGCCGCCGCGAGCCGGGTCGAGGAGCTGCCGGACCGGGTGCTCGTCTACACCGACGACGGCGAGGGCGCCGCGGAGGTGCTGCACGGCCGCGGCGTCCGCCCGGTCGCGACGCTCGTCCGCCGGTCGACGCTGGAGGACGTGTTCCTGCGGCTCACCGGCCGGACGCTGGTCGACTGACGTGGCGGTGCCGTACGCGATCCGCGCCTACGAGCTGTGGCTCGTGCGGTTCAGGCGCGTGTGGCGCGGCGCCCTGACGTCCACGCTGGTCTCGCCGCTGCTCTACCTGGGCGCGATGGGCGCCGGCGTCGGCTCGATCGTGGCGCGCGAGGACGCGCTCGGCGGCGTGCCGTACCTCGCGTTCATCGCGCCGGGGATCGTCGCGGCGACCGCGATGCAGACCGCGGCCGGCGAGGCGTCGTGGCCCGTGATGGGCGCCATGCGGTGGATGCGGGTCTACCACGCGCAGGCGGCGACGCCGTTGCGGCCGCGGGACGTGTTCCACGGCCACGTGCTGTGGATGCTCTCGCGGGTCGCCATGACGAGCGGCGCGGTGCTCGCCGCCGCGACCGTGCTGGGGGTGCCGCGCAGCGCGCTCACGCCGCTCGCGCTGCCCGCCGCGATCCTGACCGGGGCGGCGTTCGCGGTGCCGATCGCGGCGTGGGCGGTGCGGCAGGAGAACGACAGCCTGTTCTCGGTGCTGTTCCGCTTCGTCATCACGCCGATGTTCCTGTTCTCGGGGACGTTCTTCCCGGTCGCCACGCTGCCCGCCGCGCTGCGCGCGGTCGCCTACGTCACGCCGTTGTGGCACGGCGCCACGCTGTGCCGCGGGCTCGTGCTCGGCGGCGTCACGCCGCCCGGCGCGCTGGGACACGTGGCGTACCTCGGCGCCTGGACCGCCGCCGGCCTCTGGGCGGGCCACCGCTCGTACGCGAGGCGGCTGGCGCCGTGACCGGCCCCGCGCGCGTCGTCGAGCGGAACTTCCTCACGTACCGCCACGCGTGGTGGATCGTCGTGACCGGCGCGGTCGAGCCGCTGTTCTTCCTGTTCGGCGTGCGGCTCGGCATCGGCGCGCTCGTCGGCGGCGTCCCGCTGGGCGGCGGGCGCGTGGTGCCGTACGCGACGTTCGTCGCGCCGGCGCTGCTCGCCACCAGTGCGGCGAACGGCGTCATCTACGACACGACGTTCAACTTCTTCGACAAGCTCAAGTACCAGAAGACGTACGAGGCCATGCTCGCGACGCCGATGTCGGTCGCCGCCATCTCGCTGGGCGAGCTGTCGTGGGCGTTGCTGCGCAGCATGGTGCACGCGGCGTTCTTCGTCGTGACCATGGCCGCGATGGGGTTGCTCGTCTCGTGGTGGGCGCTGCTCGCGCTGCCCGCGGTGCTCGTCGTCGCGTGGGGCTTCGCCGGCGTCGGGCTGGCCGCGACGACGTACGTGAAGTCGTGGCAGGACTTCGACTGGCACCTGCTCGCCTGGCTGCCGATGTTCCTGCTGTCCGCGTCGTTCTTCCCGCTGTCCGTCTACCCGGAGGCGATCCGCTGGCTGGTGCGGGTGACGCCGATGTACCAGGGCGTCGCGCTGCTGCGCCAGCTCGCGCTCGGGACCGTCGAGCCGTCGGCGCCGCTGCACGCGGCGTACCTGGTGGCGATGGGCTGGCTTGGCCTGCGGCACGCCGGTCGCCGGATGGACCGCCTCCTGCTCCGGTAGCGCGCGCCGCGGTCGGGCCGCCGCCCGCCCGCCCCAACTGTGAAGATCACCACGCGGGAACGGGGCGCCGCGGGCTGCACAGTCGGAGCGGCGCCGGTCCGGCCGGCGCGGCACCACCGGCCCGGCATCCCGCACCCCCGATCGGCCGAACGACCCCTCGCCCGAACGGACGAATCAGGACATAGTGGGGCGCACTCGCCTCATCGCTGGAGGACACGTCATGCGCAGGACCCTGCTCACGTGGAGCGCCACGATCGCGCTCGCGGTCGGCACGGTGGTCGTGCCCACCGGGGCCGTCCATGCCGCCGAGAGCGGCACCACCCACTCCTACCTCGTGCTGTTCGCCGAGCGCGCCACGCTGTCGGAGGGTCGCGCCGCGGTCACCCGCGCGGGCGGCACGGTGACGCACCTCAACACCGCCGTGGGCCTCGCCGAGGTCTCCTCGGACAACCCCGACTTCCTCGCCGCCGCGCGCTCGCAGCGCGCCGTGAGCGGCGCCGCGCGCAACCGTTCGGTCGGCACCGCCCGGCCCGGCATGGCGCCGAAGTTCGCCGACGAGCGCCTCGCCGGCGAGCGCACCGCGACCCGCCCGCACAGCAACACCGGCCCCGTGAAGGCCACGCCGGGCACCGACGCGCTGACCGGCTACCAGTGGGACATGCGCATGATCAACGCGCAGGACGACGACGGCTCCCCGGCGCTGGACGAGCGTGGCAAGGGGGTGCTGGTCGGCATCATCGACACCGGCATCGACGGGACGCACCCCGACATCGCGCCGAACTTCTCCAACGCGCTCTCCCGCAACTTCACCACGGACATGCCGGACATCGACGGCCCGTGCGAGTACGCCGACTGCCACGACCCGGCCAACGTCGACCACGACAGCCACGGCACGCACGTCGCCGGCACCGTCGCGTCGCCGGTCAACGGCATCGGCATCACCGGCGTGGCGCCCGAGGCGACGCTCGTGAACATCCGGGCCGGCCAGGACTCCGGCTACTTCTTCCTCGCACCGACCGTGGACGCGCTCACCTACGCGGCCGACGCCGGCATCGACGTCGTGAACATGTCGTTCTACGTCGACCCGTGGCTCTACAACTGCCCGGACGCGAGCGACTACGTGGACGCGCCGGCCGGCAAGCCGACGGCCTCCGAGCTCGCCGAGCAGCGGGCGATCTACGACGCCATGCACCGCGCGCTCGCGTACGCGCACGACGGCGGCGTGACGATGGTCGCCTCGGCGGGCAACGGCCACACCGACACCGCGGCGCCGACCCGCTTCGACGACACCAGCCCGGACTACCCGGGCGGCACCGAGTACGGCCGCACCGTGACGAACGACTGCCTCGACCTGCCGGCCGAGGGCCCGAACGTCATCACCGTCTCCTCGGTCGGCCCGAGCGGCATCAAGGCGGACTACTCGAACTACGGCAACGTCGACGTCGCCGCGCCGGGCGGGTACTTCCGCGACCTGTTCGGCACCAAGTCGTACCGCAGCCCGCTGAACGAGATCTGGGCGCCGTACCCCGAGTACGTCGCGCGCGCCAACGGCGAGGTCACCAAGGGCGGCGGCGTGCCAAGCAACGACTTCGTCGTCCGCGACTGCGTGAAGAACTCCTGCTCGTACTACCAGGGCATCCAGGGCACCTCGATGGCGTCGCCGCACGTGACCGGTGTCGCGGCGCTCGTCATCGGCGCGCTCGGCGGCGAGGCGGACCCGGACCTGGTCGCGCAGATCGTGCTGCAGAGCGCGGCCGACCACGCCTGCCCGAACCCGCCCACGGTCGACTACACCGTCGTCGGCCGGCCGGCCTCGTGGAACGCCACGTGCACCGGCACCCCGACGCTGAACAACTTCTACGGCAACGGGCTCGTGGACGCGGCCGCCGCGGTGGCGCTCGCGTCGTAACCCCCGGGCACGCGAAGGGGGCGCCGGATCGGCGCCCCCTTCGTCGTCTGCTGGTGTCTAGCGGTTGTGCCAGCTGATCGAGTAGTACGTGTACGGCAGCGGGCCGCAGGTGCCGCCGCCCGAGGAGTTGCGGTAGCAGTTGACCGCGCCGCCGCCGCCCTGCACGCCGTCGCGGTAGAGCACGACGCGGTTGCAGTTCGAGCCGACGTCGGTGTAGTCGAACGTGAAGTAGTCGAAGCCGCTGACGTTGTTCCGGTACATGTCGTTGTTCGGGTACGCGTGCGTGCACGTGCTCCAGCTCGGCGAGTACCAGTCGGTGTAGGACGTGCCGTAGTACTGGCCCGTGGCGCCGATGGACCAGTAGGTCGAGGTGGTGGTGGCCTGGATGCCGCCGTAGCCGGCGACGGCGGGGTCCACGAAGACGGCCATGAGGCCGGCCGCGGCGATGCCGGTGACCGCGAGCCGGAGGGCTGAGCGGCGAGTGCGCGAGATGGTCACGGAGTTCCTCCCGTTGTCCGGCGAGGACGAACGTGTCCCCGCCGGTTCTCCCAACGTAGGACCCGCCGGACCGCCGTGCCGGAGTCAGCGTGAGGTGTGGCGGGAGCGCCTGTGCGAGCCGGCGCGACGGTCACCCCGTGACGACGGAGGACGGCGAGGTCGCGACCACTGGGCCGGGCGGCTGTCGGCCGGCCGACCCGGCCGGACATGGCGTGACCGCGCCCCCTCCCACCTGGCCGACCTCGCGGAGGCCGTCCCGGCCGGCGATCGCCGAGCGCGTGGGCGTCAGCCAGGTGCACGTCTCGCGGCTGCTCGCCACGTCGCTCGCGGCCCTGCGCGCCGCCGCGCCGGCGGCGTGAGGGACGTACGCTGCGACCATGACCGAGCCTGACGAGGTCCTGGATCCGGCTGCCCTCCTGCTGCTGCTGGACGAGCAGGAGTCGCTGGAGGACGCGCTGAACCGCCTCGTCGCCACCTGCCGCGACGCGATCCCGGCGTGCACCGACGCGAGCGTGACGATGCAGCGGCCGCAGCGCCCCACGACCGCCGCGGCCACGTCGGAGAACGCGCTGCGCATCGACCGCTGGGAGTACGACACCGGCCGCGGCCCGTGCATGGACGCGCTCCGCGACGGGCGCGAGCACTACGTCGACAGCCTCGCCGACGCCGGCCGCTACGAGGGGTTCGCGCAGGTGCTGGAGCAGTCGGGCGTCCGCAGCGCGTACGGGGTCCCGCTGATCGTCGGCGAGGAGATCGTCGGCGCGCTCAACGTGTACGCCGCGGCGGAGCACGCGTTCGACGACGACACCAGCCGCGCGGTGGCGCGGCACGTCGCGGCGCAGGCGGCGAGGACGTTGCACAACCTGCGCGTCTACGACGCCAGCCGGACCCTCGCGCGGCAGCTCGAGCAGGCGCTGGAGTCGCGCGCGATCATCGAGCAGGCGAAGGGCGTGCTGATGGCGCAGCGGGACTGCTCGACCGAGGAGGCGTTCGAGATGCTCAAGCGCGCGTCGCAGCGGGAGAACGTCAAGCTCCGCGACGTGGCGCAGCGCATCGTGAGCAGCGTGTCGGCAGGGTAGGTTTCGGCCATGCCACTCCTCCGACGCCGTCCCAGCGGCCGCCCGACGCAGCGGGCCGAGGCCGACCCGCCGCAGGAGCGCGAGGCGCACCCGGCGCCGCAGATGTTCACCGGCGAGACGATCCTCCCCGAGGAGGGCGCGGCCGCCCGCATCACCAACGCCGCCGACGTCGACCCCAACATGAAGCGCTACGGCCGCCTCGGCCAGCCCGGCGGCGCCGGGGGCTACGGCGGCGCCGGCACGAAGTAGGGGTGTGTGCGGCCGGTCGCGGTGGGAAGACCGGCGGGCATGGAGATCTCGCTGTCGCTCAACCTCCCGCGCGACGAGATGAGCGTTCCGGTGGCGCGCCGCATCGTGGACACCTCGATGCGCACCGTCGGCGTGGAGGACGAGTGCGTCGACGACGTGACGCTCGCGCTCACCGAGGCCTGCACGAACGTGCTGAAGCACTCCGGCCCCGGCGACGAGTACGAGGTCACCGTCCGGCTGCGCGACGACGTCTGCTCGATCGCGATCATCGACGTGGGCCGCGGCTTCGACTTCGAGACGCTCTCCGACGACAGCCCGAGCCAGGAGTCCGAGCGCGGGCGGGGCGTCCAGCTCATGAAGCTGCTGGTCGACAACGTGCGCTTCCACTCCCGCCCGGAGGCGGGCTCGGTGGTGCACCTGGAGAAGACGCTGGAGTACCGCGACGGGTCGCTGCTCGACCGCGCGATCGCGGCGTCCTAGCCCCCCTCCGGGCGCGCTACGGCGCCGCGGGCGGCTCCGTGGCGCTCGCCGCCGCCTGGTCGCCCGCCGCCGCGTCACCGGCCGCCGCGTCGCCGGCCGCCGCGTCGCCGGCCGCCGCCGGGGGCTCCGCCGGCATCAGCGCGGCGAGGCGGTCCCCGAGCAGCCGCTTGAACTTCCGCCGCGGCCGGGTCCGGTCGAGCACCGCGACCTCGAGGAAGTCCGGCTGGAAGTCGCGCGACTCCTGCCCGCCGAGCGCCCGCACCGCGACGCCCATCGCGTCCTCCAGGCCGAGGCCGTGGCGGTGGTGCTCCTTGAGGTACGTCGTGAGCTCGTCGGCCTTGCCGCCCATCGCGACGTAGCCGTGCTCGTCGGCTACCGAGCCGTCGTACGTCAGCCGGTACATCTGGTCGCCCTCCGGCCGGTCGGCGACCTCCGCGACGACGATCTCGACCTCGTACGGCTTCGCCTCGGTCGTGAAGATCGTGCCGAGCGTCTGCGCGTACGCGTTGGCGAGGGCGCGGCCGGTCACGTCGGCCCGGTCGTACGCGTACCCGCGCAGGTCGGCGAGGCGGACGCCGGCGACGCGCAGGTTCTCGAACTCGTTGTACTTGCCGACCGCGGCGAACGCGATGCGGTCGTAGATCTCGCTGACCTTGTGCAGCGCCGTGGACGGGTTCTCCGCGACGAACAGGATGCCGTCGGCGTAGGACAGCACGAGCACGCTGCGGCCGCGGGCGATGCCCTTGCGCGCGTACTCGGACTTGTCCCGCATGAACTGCTCGGGCGAGACGTAGAACGGGGTCGTCATGCGCTGCTCACCCTCCGGGGTTCTCGTGGCGCTGCGCCACGATCGACTCGACGACCTCGCCGACCTCGGGGTCGGGCACCCGGCGGAACCCCTCCGCCGTGACGACCGCGACCACCGGGTAGATCTTGCGGATCAGGTCGGGGCCGCCGGTGCCCGCGTCCTCGTCGGCGGCGTCGTAGAGCGCGTCGACCGCGACGCGGACCGCCTCGGTGTCGGTGAGCCCCTCGCGGAACCGCTTCTTCAACGCCCCGCGCGCCGGGCCGCTGCCGGAGCCGACGGAGAAGTACGAGTGCTCCTCGTACTTCCCGCCGGTGACGTCGTAGCTGAAGATCCGGCCGAACTGCCCGTCCAGGTCGTAGCCGGCGAACAGCGGCACCACCGCGAGGCCCTGCATGGCCAGCGGGAGGTTGTTGCGGATCATCGTGGAGAGGCGGTTGGCCTTGCCCTCCAGCGAGAGCGTGGAGCCCTCGAGCTTCTCGTAGTGCTCCAGCTCGACCTGGAACAGCCGCACCATCTCGATCGCCATGCCGGCCGTGCCCGCGATGCCGACGCAGGAGTACTCGTCGGCCTGGAACACCTTCTCGATGTCGCGCTGCGCGATGTGCATGCCCATCGTGGCGCGCCGGTCGCCGGCCATGACGACGCCGGTGGCGCTCGTCACCGCGACGATCGTCGTCGCGTGCGGCACCTCGGTCACGGCCCCCGGCAGCACCCGGCGGCTGGGCAGCAGGTCCGGCGAGAACTCCGCGAGGAACTCGGCGAACGAGCTGGTGCCCGGAGTCAGGAACGCGGCCGGCAGCCGGCCGCTCAGGTCGCTCACGCGGTCCCCTTCACTCGGTCGTCACGTCCGCCGGCGCCCCTGACGCGCGTCACTCGCCGCCCTTCTGGACGAACGAACGCACGAAGTCCTCGGCGTTCTCCTCCAGCACGTCGTCGATCTCGTCGAGCAGCGAGTCGACGTCGTCGGTGAGCTTCTCGTGGCGCTCCTGCACGTCCTCGGAGGCGGTGACCTCGGTCTCCTCGACCTCCTCGGACTTGCGCGTCGCGCGCTGCTGCCCCCCGCCGCTGTCCTTCGTGGCCATGCCTGCCTCCGCGTGATGGCGTCCGTCTCGGACGACCCTATCCCGCGGGTCCGCGGCGCATGCGGCGGTGCGGCGCCGCGGCGGGCTACGCGTTCGGGTGCAGGTTGTCCCGGGTGACGACCTTGCGGCGGTCCCACGGGCTCGTGCCGCGGCCGCGTTCGAGGACCCGGATCGTCTGGCCGGTGACCTCGATGTACGCGTACCCGGTGTTGTCGCTCTCGTCCGACTCCAGGACGTTGTTCAGCGCGTCGGCGGTCGAGCGGATCACGTAGCGGCCGTCGCCGTTCGTCAGGCCGAACTCCACGTAGTTGCCGTCCTGCTCCCACGAGTACAGGTCGGCCCAGCCGGGCGAGAGGCCCATCTTGGTGCCGGCCGTCGGGTCGTAGACGAGGGCGGCGTTGTTGAGGCACTGCGAGTCGGAGGAGTCCTGGACGCCGCCGAACACCTCCCACTCGGCGATCTTGATGTCACCGGTGCAGAAGCCCTGCTTCGGGCCGGTGCCGACCTTCTCCATCGTGCCGCGCGTGGTGTCGGTGACCTTGAGCAGCTCCAGCGAGCCGAAGCCGCTGTGGTGATAGTGCGCGTGGGTCTTGTGGTACAGGAACTCCCCCGCCGGCCGCTCGGTCACGTGCCCGTCGGTCCACGTGACGAGCTGGGTGGCCTTGCCCGGCGTCACGAGCCCCTGGTTGCCGGGGAAGACGAGCTGCAACGGCCCCTGGCCGACGTTCGACGGCCCGAGCGAGAAGCGCAGGCAGCGGACGCCCTTCTCCTCGGCCATCTCGTAGCCGCTGCACGTCGTCGCCGGCGAGACGCCGAACGAGAACGCCCCGACGCCGACCGGCCCGGTGAACGTGAACTCGTGCGGCGGCACGAGCCGCAGGTTCGGCAGCAGCGGGCGGGCCGTGCGCGGCGCGACCGGCCTGGTCTCGAGCTTCGCGCGCATCCGGTACGGCTGGGTGGACGTCATCTTCACGGTCCACGTGCCCGGGCGCGGGTTGAGGACGTACGCCTCGCCGCTGTCGTAGCCGGCGATGTACGTCACGTGCTTGCCGGAGGGGTCGAGCAGGTCGCCGCCGGCGCCCTGGCGGAAGTCGCCGACGTCCCACGCGACGCGCAGCCGCCAGGCGCCGGGGCGCACGACGATCGTGAAGTCACGGTCGCCGCTGCCGTTCCAGAACGCCGCCTGGCCCGGCCGCAGCGTGGCGGTCGCGCTCGCGGCGGACCCCTGCGGCGCGAACGCGAGCACGGGCGCGACCGCGGCGGCGACCGCGAACCAACGCAGGACACGCATGGGCGGACCCCTCCTTCGGCGTCACGGGGACAGAGCCCCGGCGCGCTCGGGAGGTTCGGCGAGCTACCGGGCGCCGGAGAGGCGGTCGACCAGCTCGGCCGCGCTCTCGCAGTCCTCCAGCAGCTCGCCGACGTGGGCCTTCGTCCCGCGCAGCGGCTCCATCGTGGGCACCCGCTGCAACGACTCGCGGCCGACGTCGAAGATCACCGAGTCCCACGAGGCGGCAGCCACCTCGCCGGCGAACTTGTCGAGGCACCGGCCGCGGAAGTACGCCCGGGTGTCCTCCGGTGGGTTCGACATCGCCGACGTCACGTCCTCCTCGCTCACCAGCAGCTCCACCGAGCCGCGCGCCGCGAGGCGGTTGTAGAGGCCCTTCTCGGGGCGGACGTCGTGGTACTGCAGGTCGACGAGCTGCAGCTTGTGGCTCGTCCAGTCCAGCGACTCGCGCTCGATGTAGCCGTCGAGGATCGCCTTCTTGGCGACCCAGTCGACCTCGCGGGCGCAGGTGCGCGGGTCGTCCTCCAGGCGGGTGAGCACGCTCTCCCACCGGGCGAGCACGTCCGCGGTCTGGTCGTCCACGTCCGCGCCGAGCGTGCTCTCGACGTACTTGCGGGCCAGCTCCAGGTACTCCATCTGGAGCTGCACCGCGGTCAGCCGGCGCCCGTCCCGCAACGTCACCAGGTGCTTGAGCGTCGGGTCGTGCGACACCGCGCGCAGCGCCGACACCGGCTGCTCGACGGCCAGCTCCCGGTCGACGAACCCGGCCTCGATCATGGCGAGCACCAGCGACGTGGTGCCGATCTTGAGGTACGTCGCCACCTCGTTGAGGTTCGCGTCGCCGATGATGACGTGCAGCCGCCGGTACTTCTCCGGGTCGGCGTGCGGCTCGTCGCGGGTGTTGATGATCGGCCGCTTCAGCGTCGTCTCCAGGCCGACCTCGACCTCGAAGAAGTCCGCGCGCTGGCTGATCTGGAAGCCGTTCCCCCGGCCGTCCTGCCCGGTCCCCACGCGGCCGGCGCCGGCGAACACCTGCCGCGACACGAAGAACGGCGTCAGGTGCCGCACGATCTCGGCGAACGGCGTCGAGCGGGCCATCAGGTAGTTCTCGTGGCAGCCGTAGGAGACGCCCTTGTTGTCGGTGTTGTTCTTGTAGAGCTGCACCGGCTGCGTCCCGGGGACGGCCGCCGCGCGGCGCGCCGCCTCCGCCATCACCCGCTCCCCCGCCTTGTCCCAGCGGACGACGTCGAGCGGCGTCGTGCACTCCGGCGTCGAGTACTCCGGGTGCGCGTGGTCGACGTAGAGGCGGGCGCCGTTGGTCAGGATCACGTTGGCCAGCCCGAGCTCGTCGTCGGCCGGCGGCTCCCCGACCTCGTGCGCGAGGTCGAACCCGCGCGCGTCGCGCAGCGGGCTCTCCTCCTCGAAGTCCCAGCGGGTGCGCCGCTCGCGCGAGCTCGGGGCGTAGGCGTTGACGACGAGCGACGACGACACCATGGCGTTGAACCCGGGCTGTCCGGGCACCGAGATGCCGTACTCCGTCTCGGTCCCCACGACTCGACGGACGCTCATGGAGCCAGCCTAGCGGCCGAGCGACAGCGTGAAGCGGTAGTCGTGCGGCACGCCGTTGTGCGACGAGTAGACGAGCGAGTACGTGCCCGTCCTGGGCACCCGGACGTTCGTGGGCGGCGTGTTCGGCGAGGCGCTGTCGCAGGCGAGGTTGCGCAGCGGGAGGAGCCCGCGCTCGACCCCGACGAGCTCGCCGTCCGGCGCGACGAGGAACCAGCAGCCGGACACCGGCGTCACGTCGACCGGCACCCGCGGGTGCAGGTAGCCGGTGGTCGTGACGGTGACCGCCTGCCCGGCGCGCAGCCGGACCGCGTACCAGTCCTCGATGTCGCCGCTCTGGCCGTGCGGCTCGATCCGCGCGTCGTACGCGCGCCCGGCGGCGATCGGCACCGCGCCGTAGGGGTCGTTGCCGGCGTCGCGCCCGCTGCCCGCGTCCTCCTGCGGGAGCAGCGGCCCGTCCGGCATCTCCTGGGAGCGGCGCGCCTGCTGGCGGGCGTCGTTGTACGCCTGCGCCTCCGCCGACTTCGCCGGGCAGGCGCGGCCGAACGCGCACGACACGACCGTGTCGACGACCGTCGAGTCGAGCCAGCCGTAGCCCCAGAACAGGTACGCCGCCTGCTCCGGCACCGGCACCGACGGCGGCAGCACGCCCGCCTGCGGCGGGAACTTCGCCTTGGGCGCGTACGACGCGCCGCGCCGCAATGCCTCCTCGAAGCGTTCGCGCGTGACCGTGCGGCTCACGTGCGTCCGGGTGCTCCGGCCGGTGTAGCGCTCGGCCCGGCGGATGCGCAGGATCGCCCCGGCGGCGGCGCCCGCCGCGGTCGGCGCCGCCACGCTGGTGCCGCACATCGACTCCTGCCCGGTGCGCGACTCGGACGACGCGACCGGGCGGCAGTACCAGGACGCGAAGTCGTAGACGGTCCAGCTCCCGGTGCTCGCCGAGCCCGGGTAGCCGCCGCCGACGACGTGCACGTCGGGGACGTGGCGCGCGCAGTCCAGGATCGTCGGGAACGCGCCCTCGTTGCCGGCCGCGAGGAAGTACAGCGTCTCCGGGCGGCGGACCGCGTCCGGGCAGATCTCGTTGCTCTCCAGCACCGGCTCGGCGAGCTGGAACGGGATCGGGCTGGGCGGCCCCCACGAGTGCGACTGCACGTCCGGGCGCACCGGCAGCCGGTCGAACGCCGCGGCGGCCGCGTCGCCCTCGTGCACGAGCAGCAGCGCGTCCGGCTCCTCCGACAGCACGGCCGACGCCGTCGCGGTGCCGTGGCCGTTGTTGTCGAGGACGCACGTCGAGGAGCCCGGCACGTCCGGGTCCGGCGGCGGCGTCGGCTCGCGCAGCGACGTGTACTCGTGGTCGCAGACCGCGCCGATGATGTTCGTGCCGGGGATCCAGTACCACTGGTCCGGCTCGACGCTCTCCCACACCGCCCGGTCGGCCGCGACGGCCTGGCGGTAGTCGCGGTACTTGCCGATCGACAGCCGCAGCGCGGGGATCGAGCAGTCGGTGAAGCCGGGGACGTACGTGCACGGGTGCCGCGTGTTCCTCGGGCGGCGGAACACCTCGTGGTACGGGTTGATCCCCGTGTCGGCGACCGCGACGACCACGGTCGGCCGCGGCGCGGGGCGCGGCGCCGCCTCGGCGGCGGGGCCGAACGCGAGCACGGCGAGGAGCACGGCGAGGGCGTGCCGGGGCATCGGCGACACTCCATCCGGAACGGGCGCGGGGGCAGGTGGCTGCGTCGTACCTCGACAACGAGCCCGGTGCGCCCGCGCGGGTTCGCCCGCGCCGCCCCCGGGGAACACTCCGCCCGTGCGGTACCGACGGGTGGACGTGGCGCGGATGCTGGCGCTGGTCGCCGCGGCGTGGTTCCTGTCCGCCGTGTCGATGGTCCCGCCGGTGACGTTCGCGGTGGCGTTGGTGGCCCTCTACGGCGTGGTCGCGCACAAGTGGCCGCGGCCGGTCCGGGCCGGCGCCGCCGGCCCGACTCCCGCCCCGGCCGAGGCCCCGGCGGAGCCGTCCGGGCCGCGGCCGCGGCAGCGGCCTCCCGTGCCCGTGGCGCTGCGGGTGGTGGACGCGCTGTGGCTGCTGGTGCTCGCCTCCGTCGCCCCGGCCCTCGGCATCGGCCCCGGGTCGGAGTGCGAGGGCTGCGGCTCGGTGTGGGTGGGCCTGTGGTTCACCTGGGTCGGGCTGGCGGTCTGCGCGCTGCTCTACGCGTGGTCGCTGCGCCGCCGGGCGTCGGCGACGTTCGCGCGCGTCATGGCCGTCGCGCTCGTGCCGGCGACGATCGTGATCGTGTACGCCGGCCTGCACATCGCGGTCGGGCGCGCCCCCGCCTGGCTGTGACGGGGGCCGCGACCGCTACAGGTACTGGCCGGTGTTGGAGATCGTGTCGATCGAGCGCCCGGCCTCGTTCCCCTTGGCGCCGGAGATGAGCGTGCGGATGTAGACGATCCGCTCGCCCTTCTTGCCGGAGATGCGCGCCCAGTCGTCGGGGTTCGTGGTGTTGGGCAGGTCCTCGTTCTCCTTGAACTCGTCGACGATCGCGCTCATCAGGTGCTGCAGGCGGATGCCCTTGGCACCGACGTCGAGGAAGTCCTTGATGGCCATCTTCTTCGCGCGGGCGACGAT
This sequence comes from Mycobacteriales bacterium, assembly GCA_036382875.1. Taxonomy (GTDB): domain Bacteria; phylum Actinomycetota; class Actinomycetes; order BP-191; family BP-191; genus BP-191. The sequence continues at coordinate 8,588 of DASVPJ010000023.1, read as the reverse complement.
GTTCTCGATCATGGCGCCCGAGTTGAAGTCCTTGAAGTACAGGACCTCCTTGTCGCCGTTGGCGTAGGTGACCTCGAGGAACCGGTTGGACTCGTCGTCGGAGTACATCCGCTCGACCGTCGCCTGGATCATCGCGGCGCACGCCGCCTCGCGGCTGCCGCCGTGCTCGCGCAGGTCGTCCTCGTGGATCGGCAGCTCGGGGGTGATGTACTTGCTGAAGATGTCCTTCGCGGACTCGGCGTCGGGGCGTTCGATCTTGATCTTCACGTCGAGCCGGCCGGGCCGCAGGATGGCCGGGTCGATCATGTCCTCGCGGTTCGACGCGCCGATCACGACGACGTTGCGCAGCGACTCCACGCCGTCGATCTCCGACAGGAGCTGCGGGACGATCGTGTTCTCGACGTCGCTGGACACGCCCGAGCCGCGGACCCGGAAGATCGAGTCCATCTCGTCGAAGAACACGATGACGGGCGTGCCCTCCTCCGCCTTCTCGCGGGCGCGCTGGAAGATCAGCCGGATCTGCCGCTCGGTCTCGCCGACGTACTTGTTGAGCAGCTCGGGGCCCTTGATGTTCAGGAAGAACGAGCGCCCCTCCCCCTTGCCGGTGACCTCCGCCACCTTCTTGGCGAGGGAGTTCGCGACGGCCTTGGCGATCAGCGTCTTGCCGCAGCCGGGCGGGCCGTAGAGCAGCACGCCCTTCGGCGGGCGGAGCTGGTGCTCCTTGAACAGCTCGGCGTGCAGGAACGGCAGCTCGACCGCGTCGCGGATCGACTCGATCTGCGCGACCAGGCCGCCGATCTGCGAGTAGTCGACGTCCGGCACCTCCTCGAGGACGAGCTCCTCGACCTCGGACTTCGGGACGCGCTCGTAGGCCCAGCCGCTGCGCGGCTCGACGAGCAGCGAGTCGCCGGGCTTGATGGTGGCGTTCATCAGCGGCTCGGAGAGCATGACGACGCGTTCCTCGTCGGTGTGGCCGATGACGAGCGCGCGGTCGCCGCCCTCGAGGATCTCCTTGAGCATCACGACGTCGCCCTGGCGCTCGAACTCCAGCGCGCGCACGACGTTGAGGGCCTCGTTGAGCATGACCTCCTGCCCCTTGCGGAGCTCGGTCACGTCGATCGTGGGGCTGACGGTGACGCGGATCTTGCGGCCGCCGTGGAACACGTCGACCGTGTCGTCGTCCTCGTGGGCCTGGAGGAACACGCCGTAGCCGCTCGGCGGCTGCGCCAGGCGGTCGACCTCCTCCTTGAGCGCGACGATCTGGTCGCGCGCCTCCTTGAGGGTGGCGACGAGCCGCTCGTTCTGCCCGGTGAGCGTGGCGATCGTGGCCTGCGTCTCGGTCAGGCGTTCCTCGAGCGCCTTCGCCTGCCGCGGCGAGTCCGCCATCTTGCGGCGGAGCAGGGTCACTTCCTCCTCGAGGAAGCCGACCTGCGTCTGGAGGTCGGAGACCTCCTTCTCGTACCGCGCGGCGCGCGCCTCGGCGTCGTCCTTGCGGGACCCGGACACCGCCTCACCTCCCCTTCCCAGGGACATCGGCCAGCCTATATCCGCTACCACGTCGCGACCCGGCAAAAGCGCGATGTTACGGTCGGGTCGTGGACGAGACGCTGCTCGTACGGGTCGACCAGGACCTGTGCACGGGCGACGGTCTCTGCGTCCAGCTCGCCCCCGCGGTGTTCGAGTTCGACGTCGACGGGCTCGCCTACGTCAAGGACGAGGCGGGGTCGCTGCTGACGGCGCCCGGCGCCACGCGCGCGGTGCCGCGGTCCTGCGTCAAGGACGTCATCGAGTCCGCCGAGGGCTGCCCCGGCGACTGCATCTTCGTGGAACGCGGCGACGGCACCCCGGTCGCCGGCCCCGGCGCGGCGTAGCGGCGCGGCCCGGCGGGGCGGCCCTCAGTGGATGCTGAGGGCGAAGCCGTAGAGCTTCGACGTCGGGGCGGGCGAGGCCATCGTGTAGTGGGCGGCGTGCTCGCCGTTCGACGCCTGGCCCGGGTAGACGAAGATCGCGGTCGCGGTGGACGACCACGCGCCCGGCGCCAGCATCGCGGTCTTGAAGCCGTAGCCGCCGCCGGCCTCGCAGGGGACGTCGCGGCCCTCGTCGAGGCACACGCTCGCGGCGGTGGCCACGCTCGGCTCGCTGTGCGCGAACCCCACCAGCACGGTCGTCGTCGCGGGCCGGACCGTCACGGGGATGCTCGCGCGCGCCGCGGTCACGTCGGCGACCTTGGCGCGGGCGTCGCTCGGGCCGCGCGGCGCGAGCCGCAGGCCGCGCGGCAGGCCGTCCACGGCGACGCGGACGGTCGACTGACCGTCGGTCAGCAGGTGCACGCGGTAGCGCCCGGCCGGCAGCGTGAAGTCGTCCCGGTCCGAGCCGCCCCACGCGACCGGGAAGTCGTCCACCGCGGTCAGCACCACACCGCCCTGGGAGAGGCGCCCGGGCTTCGTGACGCTCTCGAAGTACACGCCGGCGTACGTCCCCCGCGTCGTGACGCGCAGCTCGTCCCTGCCGAACAGGCCGATCGCGGGCTTGAACCGGCCGGGGAACGACACCTCCGCCCACGCCGCGCGCGAGCCGGTCAGGACGATCTCGGCGCTCGTGGCGGCGGCGCTCGGCGCGACGGGCGCGAGCGCGGCGAGGAGGAGCAGGGCGGCGGTGAGCGCTCGGCGCATGAGGACCCCCTGGGACGGGTTCGGCCACGCCGGGTCAGAGCCGCGACGGCCGCGCCGGGTTCAGGCCGGTTCGGTTGCCGGCTCGGCGTCCATGCCCTTCGACGGGCGGCGGCGTACCGGCGGGGGCGCCACCCCGTCCGCGAGCCGCCGGGAGAACGCCAGGAACGCCGTGTGCGCCACCATCCGGTGGTCCGGCCGCACCGCCAGGCCCTCGACGTGCCACGGCCGGACCAGCGACTCCATCGACCACGGCTCGGTGAACGTCCCGTGCGCGCGCAGCGCCTCGACCGTGCGGGAGAGCTGGGTCGTCGTGGCGACGTAGCAGCAGACGACGCCGCCCGGCACCAGCATCCGCGACACGGTGTCCAGCACGTCCCACGGGTTGAGCATGTCGAGCACCACGCGGTCCACGTCCGCGTCGTCGGCGGCGTCGAGGTCGCCGACGGTCAGCGTCCAGGTGGCCGGCAGGTCGCCGAAGAAGCGCTGGACGTTCGCCCGCGCCACGTCGGCGAACTCGGGCCGGAGCTCGTAGGAGTGCACGCTGCCCGCGTCGCCGACCGCGCGCAGCAGCGAGCAGGTCAGCGCGCCGGAGCCGGCGCCCGCCTCGACCACCCGCGCGCCGGGGAACACGTCGGCGTAGCCGACGATGAGCGCGGAGTCCTTCGGGTAGATGACCTGCGCGCCGCGCGGCATCGACAGCACGTAGTCGGCCAGCAGCGGGCGCAGCGCGAGGTACGGCGTGCCGGCCGTGGACTTCACGACGACGCCCTCGGGCTCCCCGAGCAGGTCGTCGTGGGCGAGGATCCCGCGGTGGGTGTGGAACTGCCCGCCGGTCGCCAGCGTGATCGTGTAGAGGCGGCGCTTCGGGTCGGTGAGCTGGACCCGGTCGCCGGGCTTGAACGGCCCGCGCCGGTGGGTCGCCTCGCTCACCGGGCGTCGCTGCCCGGCTCGTCCGGCCGGCGACCGATCGTCAGCGCCATCAGCGACTTGGTGCGGCAGAACGCGCACGTCTCCCCCGGCGTCGCCGAGCCGCACTCCGAGCAGGCGTGCAGCTCGTGGCCGTCGCGCGGGAAGTGGTCGCGGCCCTTCTCCAGGAACCCGAACAGGAAGTTGTGCTTGGTGCCGGGGCTCTGCGCCTCCAGCGCGTCGAGCAGGCCCTTGTACTTCATCTGCGTGTTGCCCTCGACCAGCGGGCACTCCTCGACGACGTAGTCGATGCCCTTGAGCACGCAGTACGCGGCCGTCTCCCGCTCGGCGACCCGGTAGAGCGGCTTGACCTTCTTCACCAGGCTCGGGTGGGTGCTCTCCAGCACCGGCGACTGGCGCGCCAGGAACTCCGTCTCCCAGCGCAGCACGTTGCCGAGCAGCACCGCGACCTCGTCGTCCAGGTTGTGGCCGGTGACGACGACGTCGTAGCCGTGCTCGCGGGCGGTGTCGTTGAACAGGTGCCGCTTGGACAGGCCGCAGACCGCGCAGGCGGGGCGCTTCTTCGTCGCGGCGGCCTGCGGGATCGTGTAGCCGGCCTTCTCGGCGACGTCGACCACGAGCAGCTTCGCGCCGCGCTCGTCGGCGAACGCCTGGCAGACCTCCTGGCTGCGGCTGCTGTAGCCGCCGATGCCGAGGCCGAGGTAGAGCCCGTCCGCCTGGTAGCCGAGGTCGAGCAGCAGGTCCCACAGCGCGAGGGAGTCCTTGCCGCCGGACACGGCGACGAGCACCCGGTCGGCGTGCCCGAACATCCGGTCGTGCCGGATCGCGCGCGAGACGAGGTTGCGGACGTAGGACTCGGTGAAGCAGTCGCCGCAGAACGCCGCGTTGGCCCGCGGCACCTCGACGACCGCCCGGGCCTTGCAGCGGGTGCACTTCATGGTGGCTCCCAGGTTATCCGGTCGAGCGCGCGGCCCCGGGTGTCCAGCCGGTGTCCGGCAAGGCCGCAGGGAGCGCCGCGTGCCGCGTTCGCAAGCGGCCGAGAACGCAGCCGGGCGCCGGTCGGGCGCGCGGCCCGGGTGTCCAGCCGGTGTCCGGCAAGGCCGCAGGGAGCGCCGCGTGCCGCGCACGCAAGCGACCGAGAACGCAGCCGGGCGCCGGTTGGGCGCGCGGATATCGCCGGGCGTGGTGTCACACCCCCGGGATAGCCTCGAACCGATGCCTGCCCAGCGCCGACTCCGCTCGCTGTGGCGCGTGCGGAGCTACGTCCGGCCGTACCTCGGCCAGATGCTCCTCATGGTCGCCACGGCGTTCGTCGGCATCGGCGCGGGCATCCTCGTCCCGATCATGACCAAGGCGGTCATCGACGGGCCGGTCGCGCACGGCCAGCGCGGGCGGCTGCTGCCGCTGGGGCTGCTCGCCCTGCTGTTCGGCTGCGTCGAGGCGTTCCTCGCGTTCGTGCGCCGCTGGGTGCAGTCGTACGCCGCGCTCGGCATCGAGACGACGATCCGGGACGACCTCTACGCCCACCTGCAGCGCCTGTCGGTGTCGTTCCACGACCGCTGGCAGTCGGGGCAGCTCCTCTCCCGCGCGACGACCGACCTCGGCGTGCTGCGGCGGTTCCTCGGCTTCGGCCTGGTGTTCCTGATCACCAACGTCGCGACGTTCCTCACGATCGTGGCGCTGCTCGTCCACCTGTACGCGCCGCTCGGGCTGGTCGTCGCGGGGTCGGCGGTGCCGATCCTGTGGCTGTCGGCGTCGTTCGAGCGCGAGTACGCCGAGGTGTCGCGTCGCGTCCAGGACGAGCAGGGCGACCTGACGACGCTGGTCGAGGAGGCGGCGACCGGGATCCGGGTGGTGAAGGCGTTCGGCCGACGGCGGCTCGTGCTGGCGCAGTACGAGGAGAGCGCCCGGTCCCTCTACGGCGCCGCGATGGAGTCGGTGCGGCTGCGCGCGAAGTTCTGGTCGTTGCTGGACCTGATCCCCAACCTCACGCTCGCCACGGTGCTGCTCTTCGGCGCCCTCGCGGTCGGCCGCGGGGACCTCACCATCGGTGGGCTCGTGGCGTTCATGTCGCTGATGCTCTACCTGGTCTGGCCGATCGAGGCGCTCGGCTGGATCCTGGCCACCGCGCAGGAGGCGTCGACCGCGGCCGACCGGCTCTACGAGGTGCTCGACACGGTGCCGGCGATCGCCGACCGCCCCGGCGCGCGCGACCTCGACGCGCCGCGCGGGGCGCTGGCGTTCGAGGGGGTGTCGTTCGCCTACGAGGGCTCCGACGAGCCGGTGCTGCGCGACGTGACGCTGTCGATCGAGCCGGGCGAGACGGTCGCGCTGGTCGGCGCCACCGGCACCGGCAAGACGACGCTCGCGTCGCTGGTGCCGCGGCTGTACGACGTCACCGCAGGCCGCATCACGCTCGACGGCACGGACATCCGCGACGTCACGCTGGAGTCGTTGCGGCGGGTGGTGGCGACGGCGTTCGAGGAGCCGATCCTGTTCTCCGCGTCGGTGCGGGAGAACCTGCTGCTCGGCACGCCCGACGCCTCCGAGCAGGACGTCGCCGACGCGCTCGCGCTGGCCCAGGCGGAGTTCGTGTACGACCTGCCGTTCGGGCTGGACACCCGGGTCGGCGAGCAGGGGCTGTCGCTGTCCGGCGGCCAGCGGCAGCGGCTCGCGCTGGCCCGCGCCGTGATCGGCCGGCCGCGGGTGCTCGTGCTGGACGACCCGCTGTCCGCGCTCGACGTGCACACCGAGGCGCTGGTCGAGGAGGCGCTCGGCCGGGTGCTGCGCGGCACCACCGGGCTCGTCGTCGTGCACCGGCCGTCGACGATCGCGCTGGCCGACCGGGTGGCGTTCCTCGAGAACGGCACGATCACCGCGGTCGGCACGCACTCCGAGCTGCTCGACCGGTACCCGTCGTACCGCGCGATCCTCTCCGCCGAGTCCGAGCCGATGCCGGCCGGGCAGGCGGGCCGACCGTCGGACGGTGCGCCGTGACGACCACGACACCGGACGCCGCGGGCGCGTTCGCCGACGCGAGCGGCGAGGGCGGCCTGCGCGGCGCGGGGGCGCCGCCGCCGGAGGAGTGGCGCGGCGTCGCCACCGAGCGCGACGACGACGTCCCCTCCGACGTCTCGCTGCTGCTGCGCGCCCGGTCCCGGCGGCTGCTGCGGTCACTGCTGGCGCCGCACAAGCGGTCGCTCTGGCTGCTGCTCGCCGTGATCCTGGTCGAGAACGCCGCCGCGATGGCCGGGCCGTACCTCGTCAAGCTCGGCATCGACAACGGCATCCCGGCCGTCGTGCGCGGCGAGTCCTCGCGCGGGCTGGTGACGATCGTGGCGCTGTTCCTCGTCGCGGCCGTCTCGCAGGCGGCGTTGCGCCGGCAGTTCCTCATGATGACCGGGCGGATCGGCCAGTCGCTGCTGCTCGACCTGCGGCGGCGGGTCTTCGACCACTTCCAGCGGCTGTCGCTGGCGTTCCACGAGTCGTACACGTCCGGCCGCGTCATCTCCCGCCTCACGTCCGACGTCGACGCGATCACCGAGCTGCTCGACACCGGCCTGAACGGCCTGGTCAACGCCGCGCTCTCGGTCGTCTCGATCGGCGTGATCATCCTGCTGCTCGACCTGCCGCTCGGCGTGGTGACGCTGCTGTGCTTCCCGCTGCTGGTGGCGCTGACGCGGTGGTTCCGGCGCAACTCGGCGGCGGCGTACCGGCGCACCCGCGAGGCCGTCGCGCTGGTCATCGTGCACTTCGTCGAGTCGCTCGGCGGCATCCGCGCGGTGCACGCGTTTCGGCGCGAGCCGCGCAACCAGGCGATCTTCGAGGACGTCAACGGCCGCTACCGCAAGGCGAACGAGCGGTCGTTCCAGCTCGTCGCGATCTTCGGGCCGGGCATCAAGCTGCTCGGCAACGTCACCATCGCCGTCGTGCTGCTCTACGGCGGGCAGCGGGCCATGAACGGCGAGCTGCAGGTCGGCGTGCTGGCGGCGTTCCTGCTCTACATGCGGCGCTTCTTCGAGCCGATGCAGGAGCTCTCGCAGTTCTACAACTCGTTCCAGTCCGCCGCGGCCGCGCTGGAGAAGCTGGCCGGCGTGCTGGAGGAGTCGCCGTCGGTGCCCGAGCCGGCGTCGCCGCTGTCGCTCCCGTCGCCCGTGCGAGGGGCGGTGCGGTTCGAGGCCGTGTCGTTCGGCTACCGGGCGGACAAGCCGGTGCTGCCGTCGCTCTCCCTGGAGATCCCCGCCGGGCAGACCGTCGCGCTGGTCGGCGCGACGGGCGCCGGCAAGACCACGATCGCGCGGCTGCTCGCGCGCTTCTACGACCCCGTCTCCGGCGTGGTGACGCTCGACGGCGTCCCGCTGACGGCGTTGCCGGAGGAGTCGCTGCGGCGGGCCGTCGTCATGGTCACGCAGGAGTCGTTCCTGTTCTCGGGGACCGTGGCCGAGAACATCGCGTTCGGCCGCCCCTCCGCCGGACGCGCGGAGATCGAGGCGGCGGCGCGGGCGATCGGGGCGCACGCGTTCATCAGCGCGCTGCCGGAGGGCTACGACACCGACGTGCGCAAGCGCGGCGGGCGGCTGTCGGCGGGGCAACGGCAGCTCGTCGCGTTCGCCCGGGCGTTCCTCGCCGATCCCGCCGTGCTGATCCTGGACGAGGCGACGTCGTCGCTCGACGTGCCGAGCGAGCGCCTCGTGCAGCGCGCGCTGCGCACCATCCTGGTCGACCGGACGGCGTTGATCATCGCGCACCGGCTGTCGACCGTGGAGATCGCCGACCGGGTGCTCGTGCTCGACGCGGGGCTGGTCGTGGAGGACGGGCCGCCGCACGAGCTCATCACGGGCACGGGCGCGTACGCCGACCTCCACCAGGCCTGGCTCGACAGCCTCGTCTGAGCGGGCGGCCGCGGCCGCCGCGCGGCGCGCGGCGGATTTCGCGACCCGGTCGCGCCCCCCGAACGCCCGCGACAGATTTCGCGACCCGGTCGCGCCG
>DASVPJ010000022.1:0-23277 GCA_036382875.1 Mycobacteriales bacterium | reverse complement strand
ACATCGTCGGCAAGTCCATCGACGCCGCCGGCCTGACCTTCAGCCTGGGCGAGATGGCCAAGGCCCTCGACACCGCCTCGATCATCGGCAAGATCGACCACACCGCACTCGACGCGATCACCGCCAACCTCGGCGGCGGACTGAACATCGTCGGCAAGTCCATCGACGCCGCCGGCCTGACCTTCAGCCTGGGCGAGATGGCCAAGGCCCTCGACACCGCCTCGATCATCGGCAAGATCGACCACACCGCACTCGACGCGATCGCCGCCAACCTCGGCGGCGGACTGGACATCGTCGGCAAGTCCATCGACGCCGCTGCGCTTGTCGAGAACCTCGATCACGAAGCGATCGCTGACTCGCTGGCCGGGATGGAAGTCACCCTCGATGTCGCCCCCGACGTCGACATTGCTTCCCTCGTCGGTCAATCCAATTGGGAAGCGATCGTCGAATCATCCGCACGCGAAGCAGCAGTCATCTGCCCGGACACCACCGGTACTGATCTCAGTGGGACTGACGCGGACGCCCTTGCCTTGCGCCGGTTGGCCGCCGCTGTCGCGCTGACTCATGTCGTTGCGTTGACTGTGGTCATCAGCGCAGTGGTGCCGTCCGTTGCCACAGCTCTTGTCCTGCTAGGCGCGATCGCTCAGGTGTCAGGCGTGTCCCTGGCCGACCTCGTCCAGGCTCTGCGCACCCGATCGAAGGACGAATAGGTGGAACCGAAGCTGAGGCTCGACCCCGCCGTGGTCCGCAAGGCGCGCCGCCTCGCGGCCCGCGCCGCGGCGCCGGTGGAGAAGATGGCGCGCACCCACACGACCGTCTCGATCGAGCGCGCCGTGCTGCGTCTGGCCGGCGTCACCGGCGCGGACGCCGAGGGCATCCCGTGGGTCAACCGGCTGGTGGACGCCGTCCGCGAGTCGGCCGGCCTGGCGTCGGGCGTCGCGCTGCCGGTGTGGGACGCGCTGCTGCGCGAGGACTGCGACCTCGCGACGCTCGCCGAGAAGGCGGCGGCCGGGTCGGTGACGTTCCGCGTCCCCGAGGGCCGCGACGCCACCCGCGCCACCGCGCTCGCCCGCAGGTCCGTCGGCGCCGGCATCAAGCGCATCGACCAACGGCGCAAGGAGCGCGAACGCCTCGTCAAGCGGCTCGGCGACCCCCCGATGCCCTGGATCTACCTCATCGTCGCGACCGGCGACATCTACGAGGACATCCCGCAGGCGCAGGCCGCCGCGCGCGCCGGCGCGGACGTCGTGGCCGTGATCCGCTCGACTGGGCAGTCGTTGCTCGACTACGTCCCCGAGGGCGCGACGCGCGAGGGCTACGCGGGCACGTACGCGACGCAGGAGAACTTCCGCCTGATGCGCGCGGCGCTCGACGAGGTGGGCGCCGAGCTCGGCCGCTACGTCCGGCTGACGAACTACGCGAGCGGGCTCTGCATGCCCGAGATCGCTTGTCTCGCAGGGCTCGAACGCCTCGACATGATGCTCAACGACTGCATGTACGGGATCATCTTCCGCGACATCAACCCGCGCCGGACGTTCGTCGACCAGCGGTTCTCGCGGATGGTGCACGCCCGGGCCGGCATCGTCATCAACACCGGCGAGGACAACTACCTCACCACGGCCGACGCGGTCGACGCGGCGCACACCGTCGTCGTGTCGCAGCTCCTCAACGAGCGGTTCGCGCTGGAGGCCGGGCTGGAGCCGTGGCAGCTCGGGCTCGGGCACGCGTTCGAGATCAACCCGGCGATCCCCGACCAGCTCCGGCTGGAGCTGGCGCACGCGCAGCTCGTCCGGGAGCTGTTCCCCGAGGCGCCGTTGAAGTACATGCCGCCGACCAAGCACATGACCGGCAACGTCTTCGCCGGCTACCTGCTTGACGGGTTCTTCAACCTCGTCGGCGTCATGACCGGCCAGGGGATCATCCTCGTCGGCATGATGACCGAGGGGATCGTGACGCCGTTCTTCTCCGACCGCGACCTCGCGCTGGAGAACGTGCACTACGTCCGCTCCGCCGCCGGCTCGCTGGCCGAGGACTTCCACCCGCCGCGCGACGGCTTCATCGCGACCCGCGCGCGGCAGGTGCTGTCGGAGTCGGTCGAGCTCCTCGATCGCATCGCCGACGAGGGGCTGCTGGAGGCGATCGCGGACGGGACGTTCGGCGTCACGCGGCGCCCGCCCGAGGGCGGTCGCGGCCTGGACGGCGTCGTGCCGCACGGCCCGGCGTACTGGAACCCGGCGCTGGAGGCGCTGTCATGAGCGTGGTGCGGCCGTACGGCGACACCACCGGCGACGGCATGGTGCAGGTGTCGTTCACCCTCCCCGTGCCGCCCGACGCGCGGGCCGAGGGGGCGGCGTTGCAGCTCGCGCACCGCATGGGCATCGAGCCGGCGATGGTGGTGCACGCGAAGGGCATGGGGGAGGGGTTCACGTTCTTCGTCGTGTACGGGTCGGTGCGCCACGTCGTCGACCTGTCCGAGGTCGAGGTCGTCGAGCGCGAGTACCCGCTGCTGTCCGCGAAGGAGGTCAATCTCGCGATCCGCTCCCGGCTGCGGCGCAAGCTCGTCGTCGTCGGCGCGACCGTCGGCACCGACGCGCACACCGTCGGGCTCGACGCGATCCTCAACGTGAAGGGGTTCGCCGGCGAGAAGGGCCTCGAGTACTACCGGGAGATCCGCGTCGTGAACCTCGGCTCGCAGGTGTCTGTCGACTCGCTGGTCGCGCGGGCGCGGGCCGAGCGGGCGGACGCGGTGCTGACGAGCCAGGTCGTCACGCAGAAGGACGCCCACGTGCACCACACGCAGGAGGTCACCGCGGCGTTCCGCGCGGCGTACCCACCGGGGGAGCGGCCGCTGCTCGTCGTCGGCGGGCCGCGCTTCGACCCCGCGCGTGCTACCGAGTACGGCGTGGACCGGGTGTTCGGCAAGGGCACCACGCCGCGGGAGGTGGCGTCGTACCTCGTGCACGCGCTGCTCCCGCCGTCGTCCTCGGAGGTGGTCGCGTGAGCCTCGGCCTGTCGGTGACGCACCGGCGCTACGTGCCCTGGTCGCACGCGCACTACGGTGGCGCGCTGGTCGACGGCGCGTACGTGCTCGGCCTGTTCGGCGACGTCGCCACCGAGGTCTGCATCCGCACCGACGGCGACGAAGGGCTGTTCGCGTCGTACTCGCGGGTGGACTTCACCGGACCGGTCCGCGCGGGCGACGTGCTGGAGGTCACCGCGACCGTGACGCGGGTCGGGCGGCGCTCGCGGGAGCTGGCGTTCGAGGCGCGGGTCGTCTGCCGCGCGGACGCCTCGGTGTCACCCTCGGCGGCGACCGTGCTGGACCCGCCGCTGGTGGTGGTCACGGCCACCGGAACGGTGGTCGTGCCTCCTCCGAACGGATGACTCGCCTCACCCCGCACGGCCTGCTTTTTGGTGATCGCCGATCAGCGGGGTGACCTGCGCTTTTGCGACATCTCCGCAGGTCAGGGGCGTGTTGACGCGGCGCGGCGGCGTTGGCAAGGTGCACCACGACCGCGCGGGACGAACGACCGGAGGGCCGCCTCACGAGGGCGGTACCGCGAGCCACCGGCCGGCGGGTGCGGTCACCACGCTGGAGAGGTCCGGTCGCCCAGTAGACAACGGTTCCGCCAGCCCGCCGCCCGCGGGCCCGGGCCGGTCCGAAGGCGCGACCGGGCCTCCTTCCGTCTCCGACCGCTCCGTCTCCGACCGCTCCGTCTCCGACCGCGCCCTCTCCGACCGCGCCCTCTCCGCCCGCGCCCCCGCGCCGCCCCGCTCGCCGCCGCCCGCCGCGCCGGGCCGCCGTTCGCCCTCGGCGAACGCCCGCCCTCGCCGCGCGTTCTGTCACACCCCCCGGATAGCGTCAGGGCCATGACTCGCAGCCCAGTCCCACCGCGCGCGGCCTGGCCGCTCGCGCTGCTGGGCGGGCTGCTCACCTACCTCGCGTTCCCGCGCTACTCGCTGCGCCCGCTCGCCGTCGCCGGGCCCGCCCTGCTCGTCGCGGCCACCTACCGCCAGCCGCTCCGCCGCTCGGCCGGCCTCGGCCTCGGCTACGGCCTCGCCTTCTTCGTCCCGCTGCTCGCCTGGCTGCAGACCGGCGCGGGCACCAACGCCTGGCTCGTCCTCGCCGTCCTGGAGGCGGCGTTCCTCGCCGCCTCCGGTTCCGCCCTCTCCCTCGTCAGCCGGCTGCCCGCCTGGCCGCTCTGGTCGGCCGGCGTCTGGGTGCTGCAGGAGGCGGCCCGCGGCCGGGTGCCGTTCGGGGGCTTCACCTGGGGACGGCTCGCGTTCGCGATGGACGAGGGGCCGTACCTGCGCTGGGCCGCGGTCGGCGGCGCCCCGCTGGTGACGTTCCTCGTCGCGCTCACCGCCGCGTCCCTGGTGTTCGGCGTACGCCACGCGGCCGCGGCCCGCCACCGCTTCTCCGGCAGCAGCCCGCCCGCGGCCGCCGCCGCGCTCGCCGCCGGCGCGCTGCCGTTGCTGCTCGCGCCGCTGCTGCCGCGCGCCCCGGCGCCGGAGCGGCGGGTGACCGTCGCGCTCGTCCAGGGGAACGTGCCGCGGCTCGGCCTGGCGTCGTTCGACCCGCGCCAGCAGGAGATGGTGGTGCGCAACCACGTCGAGGCGACGTTCACGCTCGCCGAGGAGGTGGCGGCCGGGCGGCTGCCGCGCCCCGCGTTCGTCGTGTGGCCGGAGAACAGCACCGACCGCGACCCGCGCGAGGACCTGACCGTGCGGGCGCTGGTCGACGGCGCCACGCGGCGGGTCGGCGTGCCCGTGCTCGTCGGCGCGGTGCTCGACCGCGACGACGGCGGCGCCGAGAACGCCGGCATCGTCTGGGACCCCGAGACCGGTCCCGGCGCGACCTACGCGAAGCGGCACCTCGTGCCGTTCGGCGAGTACGTGCCGTTCCGGCGGGTGCTCACGCCGTGGTTCGGGCGGCTGGCGCTAGTCGGGTCCGGGTTCGTGCCCGGCGCGAACGACGAGGGGGGCGTGCTCGACCTGGCCGGGACCCGGGTGGGCGACGTGATCTGCTTCGAGATCGCGTACGACGGCCTCGTCCGCGACTCCGTGCGCGACGGCGCGGAGGTGGTCGTCGTGCAGACGAACAACGCGTCGTTCGGCCGTACCGACCAGACGCACCAGCAGCTCGCCATGTCCCGGGTGCGCGCGGTGGAGCACGGCCGCACGGTGCTGGTGGCCGCGACGAGCGGCGTGAGCGCGGTCATCGCGCCGGACGGCTCGGTGGTGCGGCGGTCCGGGATCGACACGCGCGACCTGCTCGTCCGCCCGGTCGCCCTCTCGCGCGGCAGTACGCTCGCGACGAGGGCCGGCGCGTGGCCGGAGGTGTTCCTCGCGGCGATGGCGGGAGCGGCGGTGCTGGCGGGTCTGCTGAGGGCACGCGGGGAACGCCGGTGAGCGACGACCTCGGCCGGGTGCTCGTCTGCATCCCGACCTACAACGAGGCCGAGAACGTCGAGCCGATCGTCGCCCGCGTCCGCGCGGCCGCGCCGGAGGTCGACGTGCTCGTCGTCGATGACGCGAGCCCCGACGGCACCGGCGACCTGGCCGACCGGCTCGCCGCGGCGGACGGGCAGGTGCACGTGCTGCACCGCACCGCGAAAGACGGGCTCGGGGCGGCGTACATCGCGGCGTTCCGCTGGGCCCGCGAGCGCGGCTACGGCGTCGCCGTCGAGATGGACGCGGACGGCTCGCACCAGCCGGAGGAGCTGCCGCGGCTGCTGGCCGCGCTGCGTACCGCCGACGTCGTGCTCGGCTCGCGCTGGGTGCCGGGGGGAGAGGTGCGCAACTGGCCGGCGTCGCGGCGGCTGCTGAGCCAGGGCGGCAACACGTACACCCGCGTCGCGCTCGGGCTGCCGCTGCGCGACGCGACGGGCGGCTACCGCGCGTACCGGATGCCGGTGCTCGACACGTTGCCGCTGGGCGAGGTCGCGTCGCAGGGGTACTGCTTCCAGGTGGACCTGGCGTGGCAGGCCTGGCGGTCGGGGTTCCGGATCGTCGAGGTGCCGATCACGTTCGTCGAACGCGAGCGCGGCCAGAGCAAGATGAGCCGGGCGATCGTCGCCGAGGCGCTGTGGCGCGTCACGTGGTGGGCGGTCCGGTCGCGGCGCGCGCGGCCCGACCGGGCGCACCCGGCGTCGGTGCGGAGGGGCTGATGGGCGCGCTGCTGCTCGTGGCGTTCGTGGTGATGCCGTTCGCCGAGCTGTACGTGATCCTCAAGGTCGCCGACGTCATCGGCGGCTGGGAGACCGTCGGGCTGCTGATCGTCATGTCGATTCTCGGCACCTGGCTGGTGAAGCGCGAGGGCGCGCGGGCGTGGGGCGCGTTCCAGCTCGCCATGAAGGAGGGCCGCGTCCCGGCGAAGGAGACCGCGGACGGCGCGCTGGTCATCCTTGGCGGCGCGCTGCTGCTGACGCCGGGGTTCCTCTCCGACGTCGTCGGCGTGCTCTGCCTGCTGCCGCCCACGCGCGCGGTCGTGCGGCGGACGCTGCTGCGGTTCGCGCTGCGGCACAACCCGGTCTACTCGACGTTCGACACCGCGCGCACGGTGGCCGGGCAGGCGCAGCGGGTGCGGCGGGTGCGTTCGCGGCGGATGCCGGCGGCGGACCGGCGGCCGGCGAACGAACCGCCGCCCGGCCGCCCCGAACGGGGGCCCGACGCGCTGGAGTAACGGGTACCGGCGCGCCGCGCGGGGCCGGAAAAGGGGAACAGGCGCGGGCAGAAAAGGGAACAGGCCGCGGGCACCGGGGGGGTGGTGCGCGCGGCCTGTTCGATCAGGGGCCCTGGCGGGCGATGATCACATTACAACACGTCAGGCGGACTTCTTCTTCTCTGCCGAGTGACGCGTCTCGAGCGCCTCGCGGAGGACCTCCTCGAGGTCCGCGGTGGAGCGGCGCTCGCGCAGCATGTCCATGTGCGTGCGGACCGGCTTGGCCTTCTTCGGCTCCGGCGCCTCGGCGCCGACGCGGGTCGCGGTCGTGCCGCAGAACCGGCACTCCCACGAGTCCGGCACCTCGGCCTCCGCGGCGAGGGGCACCGTGAAGTGGTGGCCCTTGGGGCAGTCGTAGTCGGCCGACTGGCGAGGCGCCAAGTCGGTGTTGCGGTCGTTCTCGTAGCTCACGGCGCCGAGGCGGCTGCCGCGGAGGACGCGCTCACCCATTTGGTGCCTCCCGGGGTTCAAGGGGATCGTTCCCACCCAACGTCCGTCCGCTCGGGAAGATTCCCTCCGTGGTCGTGCCGAAGCGGGCGGTGACCGCATCGCTACCGTTTCGCAAGGCCCGCCCGGGTCCGGCCCGGGTGCCGCCGGCGCTGCCCGGGGGGCCGGGGCGCCCCGGAGTCGGCGGCCCGGACGCGCTCGGGGCGGGCGCGCCGCGCGCGTGCTGGGGGCTGGCGGCGGTGCCCGGCGCGCCGCCGCCCTCGCTACGCTCGCCGCATGGACCTGCGCCGCAACGGGCTCCCGATGCTCTCCGCCGGCCGCGCCGCGGTCGGCGTGGCGATGCTCGCCCGCCCGACGATGCTCCCGAAGTCCGTCGGCGTGGACAGCACGACCGCCGCGCGGCTGACGTGGCTCACGCGGATGTTCGGCGCCCGCGAGCTGGCGCTCGGCGCCGGAACGCTGCTCGCGCTGCGGCGCGGCCGCGACGTCGAGGAGTGGGCGCTGGCGCAGCTCCTGAGCGACGCGGTCGACGCCGCGGCGTTCGCGGGCGCGGTCGCGCACGGCGACGTACGCCGCGTCCAGGGCGGCGCCGTCGCGCTCATGGCCGTGGCCGGCGTCGCGACCGGCGTCGGCGCGCTGCGCGAGCTGCGCACCGCCCGCGCCTGACCCCCGACCCGGGCGACGACCCGAAACGGGCCGCGCTACTCCAGGAGCTGGTCGCGCAGCCCGGCGTTGGTCATCCCGGTCGCGGTGAGCCGCCACTGGCGCAGGCAGCGTTCGATCTCGCCGGGGTCGTCGGTCGTCCGCGCCGCCTCGACCGCCGCCGCGAGGTCGGCGTAGAACGCGCCCCGGTCCACCTCGTCCAGCGTCCCCACCCAGGCCAGCGGCGGCAGGATCGGCGCGGTCACAGCGCCGCCCCGTCCACGACGTGCGCGAACGCCTTGTGCCCCTCGCCCGCGGCCGGGTCGCCGAGCAGCCGCCGCCGCGTCCACAACGACGCCACCAGCGCGCTGCGCGCGTCGCCCCGGTCGAGGTCGAACGCCGCCTGCTCCACCAGCGCCGCCGCGGCGAGCAGGTGCGCCATGCGCTCCATCAGGTGCCGGGCGCCGGCCTGCGCGCCCGCCGACTCGGGCGCCGCCGCCGCGGCCGCGGCGTCCTCGGCCACGGCCGAGCGGACCGCCCGCAGGTCGGCCGCGACCGGGCCGACCCACTCGCCGGAGACGTCCAGCGCGCGATCGACGTACGCGAGGTACGGCCCGAGCGCGCCGTCCCGGGCGAGCGCCCGCAGCACGTCGAGCGAGAGGACGTTGGTCGTGCCCTCCCACACGGGCAGCACCTGCGAGTCGCGCAGCAGCCGCGGGATCCCCGTGTCCTCGATGTAGCCGGGCCCGCCGAAGCACTCGACCACCTCGCTGGCCGAGGCGACGGCGAGCTTGCCGGTCGAGGCCTTGGCCAGCGTCGCGGCGAAGCGCAGCAGCGCCGCCGCGTCGGCGTCGCCGTCGACCTCGTAGCGCCCGAGCAGGGAGAAGCACAGCCCGGTCAGCGCGAACGCGGCGTCCGCGTCCACCGCGAGCCAGGCCAGCACCTCCCGGTGCAACGGCTGGCGGAACAGCCGCTGCCCGAACGCCTCCCGCGTCTCCGCGAACCGCCGGGCCAGCACGAGGCCGCGGCGCATCCCGGCGGCCGCCGCGGCGGCGTTGTGGATCCGCGTCACCTGGACGAGCGCGAGCATCCGCCGCAGCCCCGGCTCCGCGGGGTCGCCGACCGGCCACGCCTCGGCGCCGTCCAGCCGGACCTCGGCAGAGGGCAGCGCGCGGGTGCCGAGCTTGTCCTTGAGCCGGTGCACGAACAGCCCCGGCGCGGTGTCGCGCGTGCCGGCGGCGTAGCGCGGGACGGCGAAGCAGGCGAGGCCCTTGGAGCCGGCCGGCCCGCCGTCGGGGCGGGCGAGGGCGATCGCGAACTCGGAGTTGGTCGAGGAGCAGAACCACTTCTCGCCGGACAGCCGCCACGTCCCGTCGGCGTCGGCCCGCGCCGCGGTCGTGGCGCGGCCGACGTCGCTGCCGCCCTGGCTCTCGGTCATCCACTGCCCGGACGTCCACGCCGTCTCGGGGTCGCGAGAGAGCAGGCGGGGGAGGAGCCGCTCGCGCAGCGCCTCGTCCACCCCGGGCGCGGCGAGCACGGTCGCGGCGCCGTCGCTCATCGCGACCGGGCAGCTGAACGTCGCCGACCACGGCCCGTAGAGGTGCAGCAGCGCGTGCTGCACGGTCCGCGCGCCGGCGCCCCAGGTGGCCCGCGCCTCGGGCTCGTAGGGGAGTGCCACCAGCCCGTGCGTGGCGGCGGCGCGGCGCTGCGTCTCCCACCCGGCGGAGGTCTCGATGCGGTCGACCCGGCGGCCCCAGGCGTCGTACGGCACGTGCACCGGCGGGTGGCGCTCGGCGTCCAGGCACGCCTCGTGCAGCGGCCCGGCGGCGTCGGCGGCGAGCGCCTCGATCGCGGGGGCGGCGTGCTTGTGGCCCACGTCGCCGAGCACGCGGTCGAGGTACGCGCGCAGCGTCCCGTCGCCCGCGTACAGGTCGGGCAGCGGCGCGAGGTCCTGGGTGAACCGGGTCATGGCGCATGATCGCGCCTGCGGCTCGTGCGGCGCCAGAGGTCGGGGTCAAGGTGTGGACGAAACGGACCGATGTCCACAGACGTCACATCCGTTTCCCGCGGGGAGGTCGCATGGGCAACGCCGCGTCGCGCGTCGCGGGCGTCGTGCTCGTGCTGTCCGGTCTCGGCGCGTCCACCGTCGTCGGCGTGTCCGGCGGCGGCGCGCAGACCGCGCCCGACGCCGCGGCGGCCCGCGTGGTCGCGGCGGCCCGGACGAACCTCGGCGACACCTACCGCTGGGGCGGCACCGGCCCCGACGCGTGGGACTGCTCCGGCCTCACGTCGGTGCTCTGGCGGACCGCCGGCGGCGTCTCCGCGATCCCGCGCACGTCGCGCGACCAGCAGGCCTGGGCGTGGCCGATGCGCGCGGCGGACGCGCGGCCGGGGGACCTGGTGTTCTTCGGCAACCCGGTGACGCACGTCGGCATCTACGCCGGCGACGGCCGGATCGTCGACGCGTCGTCGTCCCGCAAGGCCGTCGTCGAGCGCGCCGTCTGGTCCGACCCGACGATCCGGTACGGCCGCGTCCCGCGTCCTGGCGTGGCGAAGCCGGTCCCGCCGCCCGCGCCGAAGCCGTCACCGTCGGCCGCGCCGTCGCCGAGCCCCTCGCCCGCGGGCAAGGCGGCTACGCCGCCCGCGCAGCCGGGGGCGGGGAAGCCGGGGAAGCCCGCGCCGGCCAAGCCGGTGCTGCGGCCGATCCCGCCGGCCGGCCACACGCCGCGCACCGCGACGACCAGGGAGATGGCGGCGTTCGTCGCCGCGCTGCGCACCCGCGCCGGCGCGCGCTGGGGGGCACGCGCCACGGGGCCGGACACGTTCGACGCCGCCGGCCTCGTCCGGTGGGCGTGGGCCCGCAGCGGCTACGGCGTGCTGCCCACCACACCTGACGCGATCGAGCGGCTGGCCAGGCCCGTCGCGCTGCGCGACCTCGCGGTCGGCGACCTGGTCCTCTACGGCGCCCCGGCCGTTCACGTGGCGGTCTACGTCGGTAACGGCCGGATGATCGACGCGTCCAAGGTGCTGCGGACGGTGTCCGAACGCCGGGTGTTCGCGAGCCAGACGGTGCGGTTCGCCCGGCTCGTCCCCCGGCGTGCCTGAGAGTTTCGGCAAACGCCGGACGGGCGCCGCGGGCCGCTTTTACCATCCCGAACATGGCGTCGATGCATGAGGTCGGCCTGCGCCATCTTGCGCGCGGCTGGGAATGGCACGTGGTGACGTTCACCCGCGGGCACATGCTGCTCCGCGCGCGCGGCACCGCCCCGCTGCGCTGGATGGCCCGGATGGACGCCGCTCGCTTCGTACGCCGCAACCGCGGGCTGCTCACCGGCGACGGCGACCTCTCCTGGCTCGACGGGATCGACCTGCGCTGACCTGACCGGGCCGCCCGCCCGGTAGGTGGCGGCGCCCCGCCGTCGAATCGATACGAGCGTGACTCGTATCGCATTGCTGTGCGCCGCGGTGCTGCTGCCGCTGGCGCCCGTCTCCGCCGCCGCCCCCGCGGGCGTCCCGCTGCCCGGCACCGTTCCCGGCTGGGCGATACGAGACCGTCGCGTATCGGAAGTCGAACGAGACGAGACGGTCTCGTTTCAGGTCGTGCTGCCGTGGCGGGACCCGGTGGCGGCGCGGCGGCTGGCGTACGCGGTGAGCGACCCGGCGTCGCCGGAGTACGGGCGGCACCTGTCGCCCGCGCAGTGGCGGGCGCGGTTCGCGCCGGCGCCGGCGACGGTGACCGCGGTGACGTCGTGGCTGCGCGGCGCCGGCCTCGAGGTCGGCGACGTCCCGGCCAACCGGCTCGTCGTCCCGGCGCGCGGCTCGGCCGCGGCGGTGGGAC
This sequence comes from Mycobacteriales bacterium, assembly GCA_036382875.1. GTDB lineage: Bacteria > Actinomycetota > Actinomycetes > BP-191 > BP-191 > BP-191. The sequence continues at coordinate 11,626 of DASVPJ010000022.1, read as the reverse complement.
GGACGCTGGGGGTGACGTTCTCGCGCTATGCCGTCGAGGGCCTCGCGCTGCGCGCGCCCGACGCGGCGCCCCGGGTGCCGGCCGCGCTGGCGGCGTTGGGCATCGGGGTGCGCGGGCTCGACCAGGGCGCCGCGCTGATCCGTACCGGGGACACCGGCGACGACCCGCCGCCGCCGTTGCCGGAGGAGCCGCCGACGCCGCTGGACGTGGCGCCGCCGGCGGCGGTGCAGTACGGCGCGCCGTGCTCGGCGTACGACGGCGCCACCGTGAACCCGCGGCTGCCGCGCTTCCGCGGCAAGAACGCGCCGGCGGTCGCCTGCGCGAGTCGCCGCAGGCGCTGCGGGCGGCGTACGGCGTGGACGCGCTGTTGCGCAAGAAGGTGGACGGCAGCGGCCAGACCGTCGTGATGGTCGGGTCGCACGCGATCAAGCCGCTGTTCTCGGACGTGGACACCTGGTCGAAGCGGCACGGCGTGGCGCCGCTTCGCCCGGGCCAGCTCCGGCAGGTGTCGTACCCCGGCGCGTACCAGACGCCGGTCGCCGAGCCGGTGCTGCGGCCCTCGGTCTGGGCGGTGCAGGCGGCGACGCTGCTGGAGACCGCGCACACGGTGGCGCCCGGCGCCGACCTGCTCTACGTGGGCACGACGTCGTCGTTCGACCTCGCCACCGGCACGCTGCTCGCGGTGGACGGCGCGTGGGGCGACGCGGTGATCAACGGCTGGTACTCGGCGTCGGAGAGCGTGCCGCAGCCCGAGTGGGACCTGATCGACGCGATCGGCGCACAGGCGGCCGCGACCGGGATCTCGCTGCTGTTCGCGGCGGGCGACCTGGGCGACGGCGCGTACACGGGCGCCCAGCCGTCGACGGTGTACCCGGCGTCGGAGCCGCTCGCCACGGCGGTCGGCGCGACGTCACTGATCCTGGGACGCGGCGGCCGGTACGTGCGCGAGCTGGCGTGGGGCAAGTCCCAGCACTACCTGGAGGACGGCGTCTGGGAGGAGGACCTGCCGGCGACGTACCGGGGGACCGGCGGCGGCACGTCGACCGTGCACGACCAGCCCGCGTACCAGAAGGGGGTCGTGCCGGCGGCGCTCGCGGAGCGTTCGGACGGCACCCTCGGGCGGGCCGTGCCGGACCTGGCCGTCATGGGCGACGCCGAGACCGGCATGGCGATCGGCTACACGATGACGTTCCCGGACGGGTCGAAGCGCTACGCCGAGCGCCGGGTCGCGTCGTCGACCGCGTCCACCGCGCTCGTCGCCGGGCTGCTGGCGCTGGCCAACGACCGCCGCGGCACGCCGGTCGGCTTCGCGAACCCGCTGCTGTACGCGCGGCGGGGCGCGTTCCGCGACATCGTGCGGTACGGCCGCGCGGGCGCGGGCGTCCGCGTCGACTACGTGGACGGCGCGACCGCCAAGTCGGGCACGCGGATGGTGCTCAAGGCGTTCGAGGAGTGGGGCGAGAACGTGCCGCGCCGCGGCTACGACACCGCCGCCGGCCTCGGCTCCCCGGCGACCTCGCTGGTGGCGATCCTCTAGGCGGCCTCCTCCCTAGAACCCGTAGTACGCCTGGTCGCGCCGGGCGAGGCGCTCCTGCTCGTCGCGGACGCGTTCCTCGTGGGTCGGCAGGTGGTCGGAGCCGTAGCGGCCGAAGCGCAGCGGCGCCAGCTCGTCGTACGGCGGCGGGCCCGGCACGACCGGCTCCTCGGCCGGCGCGGCGGGCGGGGCGAACGCGACGTGCGGCTCGCCCGGATGGGTCCGGCGGAACGCCGCCCACTCCGTGTCGAGGTAGCCGAGCAGGTCGTCGTCGGACGCGCCGGGCAGCACGAACGTCGCGCGCAGCCACGCCTGTGCCAGCCACGCGGCGCGGTCCTCCGGGCGGTCGCCGACGCGGGCGCGGGTGGCGAAGTGCCGGAGCAGCCGCTGGTGCGGCGTGGGGTACGGGAGCGGTTCGGCGGCCATGCGTCCGACCGTAGGACGGGGGTGTGACAGAAACCGGGAGCGACGCGCCGGGCGCGCGGGATCAGCCGAGGAACGCGCCGATCCGCTCGGCGAGCGGCGCGACGGCCATGCGCTCGTACGCGTGCGGCGTGTCTGGGAGCACCTCGAGCCGGGCGGCGGGGATGCGGCGGGCGGCGTCCGCGCACTCCGCGCGGGTGACCATCGCGTCGGCGTCGCCGACGAGGAGCAGGACGGGGCAGCCGACGCGCTCCAGCGCGAGCGGCGGCGCGGTGCCGAGGCCGGTCAGGAACGCGGCGGTGTGCGCCAGGACGGTGCGCCAGCCGGGGCCGGGGTGGCGTTCCGCCAGGTCGGCGACGAAGGCGGGCGCCCGCTCGGCCAGCCGGTCCGGGTCGAGCCGGCGGGTCTCGGCGGCGGCGACCTCGGGGGTCCAGGCGAGCTTCGTGGCGATCGTGACGACCCGGCGTACGCGGTCGGGCCGGGCGATCGCCGCGGCGAGCGCGACGTAGCCGCCGAGGCTGTAGCCGACCAGGTCGACCGGCTCGTCGCCGGCCAGCGCCGTGTCGACAAAAGCAGCGAGCTCGTGCGGCGCGGCGGCGCGCGCGCCGTGGCCGTCGAGGTCCGGCGTGCGCGCGTCCGGGCGGTGCAGCGCGTCGGCGAGCGGGCGGAGCTGCGTCCCGGACGCGAGCGCCCCGTGCAGCAGCACGAGCGGGGTCACGTCCGAACGCCGATAATGTACGTTATGTCAACTCGGTGAAGGCGGTGCCGCATCACGCCCCTATTACATCGCGGGACCAACCCGGACACGTCAGGCGAAATGACCCGTATTGACCATGTCCTTGCGAACGTCCCGGTCGTTGGATGACTCGTAGACGCAGAGCAACCATGAGGAGCCCAGCGATGTGCCCGCACCAGCCGACCTGCCCGGACGCGAAGTCGCCCGACCACGACGCCGCGCTCGTCGTCGCGTCCCACCCCGAGCAGGGCTGGGCGCTGCTGTGCAACGGCATCGTCCGCTTCGACGACACCGGCGAGATCCTGCCCGACGGCCGCGTCCAGCAGCCGGTGCGCCCGCGCCTCCGCGTCGCCTGACGCCCGCCCCGACCGCCGACCGCCGCCTGGCTCCGGCCTGATCCCCTGGCTCGACTCCCCGGCCTGACTCCCCGGCCTGACTCCCGGCCGACTCCCGCCCCGGCGGGCCGCGGGGGAGCGGCCGCCGCGTAGGGTCGGTCCCGATGACCGACACTCCCCTCCCCCTGGCCGTCGTCGACATCGACGGCGTCGTCGCCGACGTACGGCACCGCCTCCACCACATCGAGGGCAAGCCCAAGGACTGGGGCGCGTTCTTCGCGTCCGCCGACCGTGACCCGCCGCTGGCGCCCGGGGTCGACCGGGTCCGGGCGCTCGCCGAGACGCACGAGGTCGTCTACCTCACCGGCCGCCCCGAGCGGCTGCGACGGGTCACCCAGGCGTGGCTGGACCGCCACGGCATCGGCGGCCACCAGCTCGTGATGCGCCGGCACGGCGACTTCCGCCCCGCGCGGCTCGCCAAGGCCGAGGAGATCGCCCGGCTGGCCCGCGGCCGTTCGGTCGCGGTGGTGCTCGACGACGATCCCGACGTCTGCGACGAGCTGCTCGCCGCCGGCTGGCCGGTCGAGCAGGCGACGTGGGTCCCCCACTCGCGCACGCTGCGCGCCGCGCAGGAGAAGGACGGCCGGACCTAGCCGAGGTCGCGCACGGCCCGGATGGCGGCGGCGCGGGGGGCGGCCGTCAGGGCGGCGCCGGCCACCAGCAGGAGCAGCGCGAGCGCCAGGAGGCGCGCCACGTCGGCGCCCGTGGCGGGCAGGCCGCCGCCGTCCTCGCGCGGGGTCTCCCCCGGGCCTGCGTCGGGACCGGAGCCGCCGCCACCGTCGGGGCCGGAGCCGTCGTCGGGCTGGGTCGGCGGCGCGGGCGGCGCGGCGATGCTGACGGACACCGAGCCGACCGTCGTACCGCCGTTGCCGTCGGAGACGGTGTACGTGAACGCGTCCTGGCCCGAGTAGCCGAGCGCCGCGACGTAGGTGCACTGCCCGGTCGCCGTGCAGGTGACCGTGCCGTGCGCGCCGTTCGTCCAGCTCACGACCGAGAGCAGGTCGCCGTCGGCGTCGCCGTCGTTGGTGAGGACCTGGACCACGACCGTCTTGCCGGCCACCACCGCGACGGTCTCGGGGATGAGCGCCGGCGCGTCGTTGACCGCGTCGACGGTGATCGTCGCGACGGCCGTGGCGGTGGCGCCGTTGCCGTCGTCGATGACGTACGTGAACGAGTCGGTGCCGTTGTAGTTCGGCTCCGGCGTGTACGTGCAGCCCGCCGCGTCGCAGGTCACGGCGCCGTGCAGCGGCTCGGCGGTCACGGTGATCGTCAGCGTGTCGCCGTCGACGTCGGAGTCGTTGGCGAGCACAGGCACGACGACGACGGTGTCCTCGTCGGTGGTCACCGCGTCGTCGGCGGCGACCGGGGTGTCGTTCACCGGGGCGACGACGACCGTGACGGTCGCGGTGTCCGTGCCGCCGGCGCCGTCGGAGATCGTGTACGTGTACGTGTCGACGCCGTGGAAGTCGGCGTCCGGCGTGTACGTGCACACGCTCGCCGTGCAGGTGACCGTGCCGTGCGCGCCGTTCGTGCTCGACGCGACGGCGAGCAGGTCGGCGTCGACGTCGGTGTCGTTGAGCAGCACGGCGGTGTCGACGGTGCCGTCCTCGTCGATCGCCGCGGCGTCGTCGCCGGCCACCGGGGCGTCGTTGTCACCGGTGACGGTCACCGTCACGGTCGCGGTGACCACTCCCCCGTTGCCGTCGGAGACGGTGTAGGTGAACGAGTCGGGGCCGTTGTAGTCCGGCGCCGGCGTGTACGTGCACCCGGCCGGCCCGCAGGCGACGGTGCCGTGCATGCCGTCGGTCCAGCCGGTGACCGTGAGCGCGTCGCCGTCGGCGTCGGTGTCGTTGGCGAGGACGTCGACCAGCACGGCGTGGTCCTCGAGCGTGGTCGCGCTCTCCCCCGGCACGACCGGCACGTCATTCACGGAGGCGACGGTGATCGTCACGACGGCCGTGTCGGTGCCGCCGTTGCCGTCGGCGACGACGTAGGAGAACTGGTCGGTGCCGAACCAGTTCGCGTCCGGCGTGTACGTGCACGCGGTGAGCGAGCAGGTCACCGCGCCGTGCGCGCCCTGGGTCCAGGAGGCGACGGTGCGGGGGTCGTTCTCGGTGTCGGTGTCGTTCGCGACCACGCCGACGGTGACCGGGTTGTCCTCCGGCGTGCCCGCGGCGTCGTCCACCGCGACCGGCGCGTCGTTCACCGAGGTGACGGTCATCGTCACGGTGGCCGTCGCGGTGCCGCCGGCGCCGTCGGAGATCGTGTAGGTGAACGAGTCCGGGCCGAAGTAGTCGGCGTCCGGCGCGTACGTGCACGCGGTGAGCGAGCAGGTGACCGTGCCGTGGGCGCCCTGCGTGTGGGACACGATCGCGAGCGGGTCGCCGTCGACGTCGGAGTCGTTCGTCCGCGGGTCGAGCCCGAGCGGCGCGTCCTCCGCGGTGGTGCGGGAGTCGGCGACGGCGACCGGGGCGTCGTTCACCGACAGCACGGTGATGAGGACGGTGGCGGTCGCGGTGCCGCCGGCGCCGTCGGAGACCGTGTACGTGAACGAGTCGGAGCCGTGGAAGTCCGGGCCCGGCGTGTACGTGCACGTCGTCGCGCCGCACGTGACGGTGCCGGACGTCGCGGGCGTGTGGGCGACGACGGACAGCGCGTTGCCCTCGGTGTCGGTGTCGTTGCCGGTCACCCCGACGGTGATCGCGGTGTCCTCGGGCGTGGTCCGGGCGTCGTCGGCGGCGACCGGGGCGTCGTTCACGGCGGTGACGGTCATGGTCACCGTCGCGGTGGCGGTGCCGCCCTTGCCGTCGGAGATCGTGTAGGTCCAGGAGTCCGGGCCGAAGTAGTTCGCGTCCGGCGTGTACGTGCACGCGGTCGCGGAGCAGGTGACGGTGCCGTGCGCCGGCTGGGTGAACGACACGATCGACAGGCTGTCGCCGTCGACGTCGGAGTCGTTGTTCCGCAGCGCGGTCATGGTCAGCGCCGTGTCCTCGGGCGTGGTGCGGGTGTCGTTGCCGGCCACCGGGGCGTCGTTGACGCTCGTCACGGTGATCGTCACGACGGCGGTGTCGGTGCCGCCCGAGCCGTCGGCGACGGTGTAGGTGAAGGTGTCGGTGCCGAAGAAGTTCGGGTTCGGCGTGTACGTGCACGCCGAGGCGGAGCAGGAGACGGACCCGAACGCGCCCTGGGTGAACGAGGTCACGGTCAGCGTGTCGAGGTCGACGTCGGAGTCGTTGGCGAGGACCGCGATGTTCTTCGGCGTGTCCTCGGGGGTCGTGACGGCGTCGTCGGTGGCGGCCGGCGGGGTGTTCGCGGCCGGGCCGCCGACGGTGATCGTCAGCGTGGTGGTGTCGGTGCCGCCGTTGCCGTCGGACACCTCGACGGTCACGACGTAGGTGCCCGGCGCGTCGGCGGTCCCCGTGAACGTGCCCGCGGTCGTCAGCGTCACGCCGGGGGGCAGCGTGCCGCTCACGATCGCGTACGTCAGGGGGTCGTTCTCGACGTCGCTCGCCGACAGCGACTGGAGCGCGGAGCCGACCGGCACGGTCTGGCTCGTGTTGCGCTGAGCGCCGGTGAACGCCGGCGGGTCGTTGACCGCGGTCACCGTGACCGAGACCGTCGCCGTGTCCGTGCCGCCGCTGCCGTCCGCCACCGTGTAGGTGAAGGAGTCGGAGCCGTTGAAGTTGGCGCCCGGCGTGTACGTGCAGCTCGTCGTGGTGCAGGTCACCGAGCCGAACGACGGGGTCGAGTGGCCCGTCACGGTGAGGGTGTCGAGGTCCACGTCGGTGTCGTTGCCGGTGACCGGGACGTTGACCGGGGTGTCCTCGGCGGTCGTCGCGGTGTCGTTGCCGGCGTCCGGCGCGGTGTTGGCGGTCGGGCCGCCGACCTGGATCGCGAGCGTGGTCGTCGCCGTCCCGCCGTTGCCGTCGCTCACCCGGATCTGCGCCGAGTAGGCGCCGGGCGCGTTCGCGGTGCCGGTGAGGGCCCCGCTCGGCTGGAGGGTGATCCCCGGCGGCAGCGATCCCCCGATGAGGGAGAACGTCAGGGGGTCGAGGTCGGCGTCGGTGGCGGCGAGCGAGGAGAGCGTGCCGCCGACGGGGACGGTCTGGCTCGTGTTGGCCGGCGCGGCCGTGTAGGCCGGCACGTCGTTCACCGAGGTGACCGTCACGGTGACGGACGCGGTGGTCGCCGCGATGCCGTCGGAGACGGTGTAGGTGAAGGTGTCGGTGCCGTTGGCGTTGGCCGTCGGCGTGTACGTGCAGGTCGTGCTGGTGCAGGAGACGGTGCCGAACGCGCCGTTCGTCTTGGCGGTCACCGCGAGGGTGTCGTCGTCGACGTCGCTGTCGTTGGCCAGGACGGGGATCGCGACCTGGTTGTCCTCCGGGGTCGTGGCGGAGTCGTTGACGGCGTTCGGCGGGGTGTTCGCCGTGGGGCCGCCCACCTGGACGGTGAGCGTCGTGGTGGCGGTGCCGCCCTTGCCGTCGCTGACGGTGATCTGCGCGATGTACGTGCCGTGCGGGGATGCCGCGCCGGTGAACGAGCCGTTCGCGTTGAGCGTGACCGTCGGCGGCAGCGCTCCCCCGGTCACCGTGTAGGTGAGCGGGTCGGCGTCCGGGTCGGTCGCGGACAGCGCGGACAGGGTGCCGCCGACCGGGACGGTCTGCGACGTGTTCGTCGGGGCGGCGGTGAACGCCGGCAGGTCGTTCACCGGGGTGATCGTGACGGTCACGGTCGCCGTGGCGGTCGCGCCGTCGGGGTCGCTGATCGTGTACGTGAACGTGTCCGTGCCGTTGGCGTTGGCGTTCGGGGTGTACGTGCACGTCGTGGTGGAGCAGGTGACAGAGCCGCTGGTGCCGTTCGTCTTCGCCGTGATCGTGATGGCGTCGCCGTCGGGGTCGGAGTCGTTCGCCAGGACGGTCACGGTGGTCGCCGCGTCCTCGGCAGTGGTCTTGGCCTCGTTGACCGCCGTCGGCGGGAGGTTCTGGTAACGCAGCCCGAAGTCCACGCCGGTGAGCCGCTCGTCGGCAGCGAGGGTGACCGTGCGGGGGTTCGAGGTGGTGAAGACGTACTTGGCGGGCGGGCTCACCGTGACGGCGTACGTCCCGGGGACGAGACCGACGAACGAGTAGGTGCCGTTCGCGGCAGTGGTCGTGGTCCGGGTGACGGGGCCTGACGCGGTGACCGTGCGGCCGGCGAGCGAGGGCTCACCGGCGTCGAGCGTGCCGTCGCCGTCGAGGTCGTTCCACGCGGTCCCGGCGATCCCGGAGTTGGCCACGTCGGTGACGTCGCTGGCGTCGTTGTTCGCGGCGTTCGGGTCGTTGCTCGCACTCGACACGGACGCGGTGTTGGTCACGGTCGCCGCCGTGGTGGCGGCGACGTCGACCGTGATGACGAGCGTGGAGCTCGCACCCGGCGCCAGTGGCGTGCTCCGGGTGCAGGTGACGACCTGGCCGGCGGCCGAGCAGACCCAGCCGCTGCCGGTGGCGGCGACGTAGGTGAGCCCGGTCGGCAGGGTGTCGACGACGGTCGTCGGGGGGTTCGCCGGGCTGGGCCCGGTGTTCGTGACGGTGAGCAGGTAGCTCCCGGTCGTCCCGGCAGTGAACGAGCCGATGTGCGTCTTGGTCAGCCCCAGGTCGGCAGACGAGGTGACCGTGGTGCTCGCCGTCGCCGCGTTGTCCGTGGTGTCGGAGTCGGCGGCGCTGCTGGAGGCGGTCGCGGTGGCCGTGAGCGTCCCTCCGGACGCGGTCACGTCGGCAGTCACCGTGATCGCCTCGGTCGTGCTTCCGCTCGGCAGCGCGGTGGTGCGGGTGCAGGTGACGGTGGCGCCGCTGGTGCAGGTCCAGCCGGTCCCGCTCGCGGTGGCGTTGGCCAGGCCGCTCGGCAGGGGCAGGGACACGCTGGGTGCGGGGGCGGCGTCGGGGCCGTCGTTGGTGACCTGGACCGTGTACGTGAGGCTGGTGCCCGCGAGCACCGGGTCGGGCGTGTCGATGATCGTGGTCGCCAGGTCGGCGGTGATCACGTTGGTGCTGTCCGACGCGCTGACCTGCGCGAAGGCGTTGCCGAGGCCGTCCGCGTAGTCGACGGTCGCGGTGTGCGTCAGGGTGCCGATCGCGGTGCTCGACACCGTGGTGACGATCTTGACCGTGGCGCTCGCGCCGGCGTCGAGCTCGCTGGTCAGCGTGGCCGTGACCACGCCGCCGGCGTGCGTGCAGGTGCCGGTCGCGGGCGCCTGGATCGTGCAGCTCGCGAACGTCTCCCCCGCCGGGATCGCGTCCTTCACGACGACGCTCCGGGCGGTCCCGGCGGTCGCGCCGGTGCTCGTGTTGGTCACCGTGACGGTGGTCGTGCGGGTGGCGCCGCGGCCGATTTGGGTCAGCCCGTCGGAGGCCGCGGCGGCGAGCGCCGGGGTCGGCGGCTGCTCGAGGTACGCGGTGACGTTCGCCCGCCCCTCGGGCACGAACTGGCTGCCGCTCGGCGAGCAGTAGACCTCGCGCCACCAGCCGCTCTCGGGGCTGGTGATCGTGTCGCCGCCGCGGGCGGTGCTGGCGCTGTTGTTCCAGGTCAGCGCCCCTGAGACGGTGCCGGCGGTGCCCCCGGTGGTGCCCGTCGCGTCGTAGCTGTCCGACGGCGCGTAGTACCGCACGCGGCCGCCGCCCATGCCGAAGTTGTTGAGCGTGATCGACGCAGTGTTGGGCGCGACGTACTCGAACGTCGTCAGGCAGGCGGTGCCGCCGGAGTTCTGCTGGACGGCGGCGTTCGCCAGGCCGGCGGTGATCTCGTCGCCGGTGCCGGGGACGTTGTCGTAGTTGTCCGAGTTGGCCGGCGGGGTGTTGCCGGTGTCGGTGTCGTTGTCGGTGCCGACGCGGAGCACCCAGTAGTTCTGGTCGTCGGTGCCGCCGGTCGGGTTGAACGGGTCGCCGGCGAGGATCGCCGAGCGGAGGACGTAGCGGCCGCAGGTCAGGCCCGGGTCGGCGCCCGGACCGAGGATCTGCGCGAACGACTCCCACTGCGGCGCGCCGCTGTCCGGCTGGTAGCTGAACCGGTAGCCGCTGACGCCGGCGCCGGGCGCCGGGGTGTTGAAGCCGGGGCCGGCGGTGGCGCCCGGCCCGTACAGCTCGAACTCCGTGGAGTCCGCCGAACCGGTGACGCTGTCGCGCGAACCGGCCGCTGTCGTGATCCGGGGACTGAAGATGTCGACGTAGATGGGCTGGTTCTGCGGCCATCCGCACGGGATGTCGAACGTGACGTAGTGCGACCCGCCCCCGCCGCCCTGGGCGGTGGGGGTCGTGTACCAGTCGCCGGCGGCGAGGCCGGCGGTGGCGCCGTTCGTCTGGACGAAGAACGGCGACGTCGTCGGGACCACGTCGACCGCGGCCGCCGTGACCGGCGGGGTCGCGGCGGTGATCGCCGTGGTCAGGGCAAGCGTCAGCCCGGCGGCACGGTGACGTGCTCGCGCGCGCGGGCTGGGCTGGCGCAATGGTGCTCCACGATCGATGGTCCGACGACGTGCAGGGCTGCCGCCGCCGGTGTGGAGAACGTCAAGGTAGGGACGCACTCCGCCGCGGTCAACGGCCACAACGTGGCACATCGGCCCCCGAACCGGCGGGTTTCAGGGCCAATTGGCCCATGACTTTCGGGCCACAATGCCGTGACTGTTGGTGGCGTTGTGGCTACTGAGAGTCTGTCAGTGGCGTGCTGGCGCGTTTCGGCGCCGGGGGTCGGGACCCGGCGCGGGACCGGCGCGGTCTCGACACTTTCAGTGGCGGCGTTCCGCGCGGGTGCTCAACCACCCGGAGACGGGGCACCGACGAGCTCGGCGACCGCGGCCAGCAGCGGCCGGGCCTTGGCCTCCGCCTCGGCGACCTCGGCGAGGGGGTCGCTCCCCCAGGTCACCCCGCCGCCGGTCCAGAGGTGGACCCGCCCGCCCGCGACCGCGAACGTCCGGATCGTCAGCCCGAGCTCGACCCGCCCGGCCGGCGTCACCCAGCCGAACGCGCCCATGCTCGGCCCGCGCCCGACGGGCTCGAGGGCGTGGATCATCGCCAGCGCCGCCCGCTTGGGGGCGCCGGTGACCGACCCGCCGGGGAACGTCGCCGCCAGCACGTCGTCGAGCCCCGCCTCCGGCCCCAGCCTCGCCTCGACCGTCGACTCGGCGTGCCACACCCCGGCCCGGGCCACGACGTCGTACAGGCTCGGGACGTGCACCGAGCCGGTGACGGCGACGCGGCCGAGGTCGTTGCGTTCGAGGTCGACGATCATGACGTGCTCGGCGCGGTCCTTCGGTGACCCGGCCAGGGTGCGGGGGTCCGCGGCGGTGCCCTTGATCGGCCGGACCCGCACGACACCTTCACCCACCTCGAGGAACGACTCCGGCGACGCGCTGGCGACGTACCACCCGTCGCCGCCGAGCGACCCGGCGTACGGGGTGTCGGGAACGGCGCCCAGGGCGTGGGCCACGGCGCGGGGGTCGCCGTCGAACGGCGCCGAGCGGTGGGAGACGAGGTTCGCCTGGTAGAGGTCGCCGCGCGCGATCGCCTG